>DQYM01000221.1 GCA_011040545.1 Candidatus Bathyarchaeota archaeon
AGCTGCTTCCCTTAAATGCTTAGCTGCCCTGATGTGAAGGCGAGACCCTGGCTTTTTTCTATGTAGAATCATCGGGAGGGCAGGGAGCTTATAAGATCCGGGTACGGCCGAGGGCCTCATGGCCGATGATTCTAGATAGAGCGGCCTGGGGTGGGCACCCCAGGAGACTACTTGCCGACTACGTTGTTAAGAGGCCAGTAAGGAGAGGTATATAAGCCCTTGGCGTACTAACTGGGCCCCTTAGGCTCCATGGGGATCTTGGTTCCCGACGTGATTAGGCTGCCTAGTCATAAGGCTTATAAAGATAGCCATTACTGTGGCAACGGGGCCCATTGTGTAAGGGCTCCCTAGAGGGGGAAGCTGGGGGGTCATTATGCTTAAGGAAGGCGAGCTCACCGAGGACCAGCTTAAGCTGCTGCTCGTGCTCTACATGACGACCAAACCACCCCACAGGCCCCCTAATGGGACTGTGGTAGTAGAGAGGTGGGCTAAGGAGATATTCTTGCTGGCCATAGCATATGAGGGTGCTGTAAGGGGCATATTCACCTATGATTATGCTCCATCTGTGATGTTAGTTGGAGGGGCCTATCGCTTCGTAAATGTAAGCCAGGAGTGCCTAAACGACCTACGCTACCTGGCCTCTAAGGGCCTAGTTGAGATCCTGAGCTTAGCTACGGAGAGGCACCTCTTCATCAGGGCCTACCGTATCTCAGGTAAGGGGAGGGAAGTAGTAGAGGCGTTCTTGAGGAGCGATAGGGCTGAGGAGCTGCTTAAGGAGGTCAAGAACTTGATCTGCTGTGAGGAAGGTGAGGTCATGGATGCTAGCCTTAAGGAAGAAGAGGGCATAGTTAAGGTAGTGCTAAGGTGCCCACATGGACATACTAGGGAGATAACAGGCCTATTTGAGACAGAGGATGTATCATATGAATCCGAGCCCATAACCTTCTGGGGGAGTAGGCATGATAAGGGATGAGCTAGAGGAGGTGTTCTTCCTTAAGGAGCCAATAGTAAGTATAGTAGAGTGGATACCATTTGGCCCTCATCAATTTGAGCACCTAATAAGTGCAATTACTACGTCTTGGTTCCCGACCATGGAGAGGCCTTCCTTCTTAACGGATAGGAGAGAAGAAGAGCCCAGGAACTGCTTGATAACCCTTGAATCGGGAATGGCGAGGATAATGGTTAAGGACATAAGGGAGAAGGACACCGTATCCTTCACGGCCGATGTCTACTACCCTGAGGCTGAGGGGATAAGGCAGATAGAGCAAATAGGAGTTAATGTATTCTCAAATGGCCTAGTTATCTGCTCATCTAAGATAACAACCGTTTCCTACAGAGGGGCTAAGGGCTTCCAGATTGATGAAAACGAATCCCTCATAAGCCTTGATAGGGCCTCTAGGATAGTTTGTGATCTCATAGAGGATACTAGCCGATTGTTAAGCACCCTCTTAACACCGTACCAACGCAGGATACTGAACATCATATACCCGCTTTCCGAGCTAGAGCTGTACGAGAGGAAGAAGCTAACCTTCATATTCACTGAGGACCTATTTGTCTGTACTGAAAGGGGATTGGTAAGCCTACGGGAGGTAGGAGATGTAGAGGAGATCCTTAAGCAGAGGAAAGATGCTAGGATGGAGATCCAGCAGCTCATAGGGGAGCTACAGGAGGTACGCTCAACTCCAGAGGCCATAGTCCTGAAGGGCCTAGATGGCTTCCTGCTCATACTAAAGGATGGCTCTGCCTTAATCAGGCTAAAGGAGAGGATACTACTGCTCATGCTCTTCTCCTCCCTCAACCTGTTCTTCAAGCACTTAATGGCTCGGGCCTGGATGATATGGGATAGCCTGATGAGGGAGAGAAAGAGGTGCTTTGAGCGTGCTGGGCAGGCAGATGCACTTAAGGTTAGGGAGAGCCTCTCCGAGATGCTCTCAAATGTCGTCCTCCTAGAGGATACCTGTGTTACAATAGGGATATCAGTGAGGCGGTTAAGGGGTCTAGTAGAGCGATTGTGCAAGGATGGGCAGGACATCCTGGGCATACTAGATCCAGTTCAAGAGCTAGAGAGCCTTAGTGAGAAGGTAGAGCAAGCTAAGAACACGCTACATGCCCTTAGGACGGATATTGAGGGACTAATAGACATAATAACTACGCTAGTTGAGGAGGAGATGAGACAGGTAAGGATACGCATGGATCAGAACTTAGAAGCCCAGGTAACGATGATGAAGATTGAGCAAGTTGAGAGCGAGAGGCTTCGCCTCATAGAGATATTCTCTGGTGGCCTACTAGCAGCAGAGCTAATGGCCCTTATCATCGTGATATACGAGGATCTTGTGGGGCCCATTAGGGAATTCGTAAAGGCAGTACTTACCCTAGCCGTGATCATCACGTTCTCGATCTTCTTCTACATCAGGGTGATCAGGGTTGGCCACCTACCAGGGGCCACGGAGAAGCGCTCCACTAGCGGGCCACCTAGTAGGGAACGCCATTCCTCCATGGTGAAACGAAGGCCAACCATGCCCCTACCATGTATGCTAGGCCAGCTAGAGCTAGATCCTGTGCTTGAGGCTACCTCAGCTGTGTTTCCTGCTACCTAGTAGGGTGCGCACTGCTCTAAGGGCCTTTTTGGCTACTTCCTCAGCATTCCTACCTATTAGGCGTATCATGGGCTCCTTACCCAATCCCCCTAGGTCGTATACTACATCTGGTAAGCGACCACCACAGGCCCTAATGGCCTCCCTAAGGCCCCAGGGGAGGGTTGCCCCCTCAACCTCAGCTACCTCTGGTGGCTCCCGTGCCCTATCAAAGCTAGCCACAAGCAAGCCCATCTCCCTGAGGGCCTCTAGGAGCCTTGGATCGTACCTTAGGTTCATAGCTGCCCTAGCCCTTGAATCGTGCTCCATGGCCGTGAGCACGAGGCGGGCCATGTGGCTTGAGGCACCGAACCTTACCGATCCAACGGGCCTTATGGATCCGAGCACTCTAACTAAGCGTCCCTCAACTGCAGCTACATCCTCTGGCCCTTCTGGCATGGATATGGCCATAGCTACTTGCGTGCCTACCTCAGGCACAAAAGGAGCAAGGCCTGGCTCTGAGGTAAGGAGCTCTACTGCCTTCCTCACCTGCTCAAGGACCTGGTAGCGCTCTGCCTCCCTTAGCAGGGTTGCAAGGGGCTCTGCTACTGGCCTCCCCTGGCCAACTTGCACCGACCAGCGGATAGCGCTCCAAGCTAGGCCACCAGCTTCCTCAACGGCCTTAACAACGTCCATGCCAAGGGCAAGGCAGGCTGCTAGGGCAGAGGAGAAGGCGCAGCCAGTTCCATGTGCATCCCATCCAAGCCTTGGCCTCTTGAACACATGGATATGGCCCTTAAACAAAAGGATATCTACGGCCTTCTGGCCACCTAGATGTCCTCCCTTTATGATAACTACCTTAGGGCCTAAGCTAGCTAGTGCCCTAGCTGCTTCCTCTGCATCCTCAGGGCTCTTGACCTCTAGGCCAGATAGCAGGCTGGCTTCCCTTGCATTTGGTGTTATAGCAAAGGCATTAGGTATTAGCTCGGACCTCAGGGCCTCTAGGCCCCCTGGGGCCAGTAGGGGCTGGCCAGAGCTAGAGCTGATAATTGGATCCACTACGAGCTTTAGGCCGTGCTCCTCAGCTAGGGAGGCCACGGTCCTTATGTTCTCCACGGAGTACAGGACGCCTACCTTAACCCACTCTGGCCCTATGTCCTTAATCACGGCCTCAGCCTGAGCCCTTAGGAGCCCTGGCTCTATTGGCCTGATGGCACGTACACCCCTTGTATCTTGGACGGTTATGGCTGCTAGAACTGGCGTGCAGAAGACGCCAAGGGCAGAGGCAGCCTTTACATCAGCAGCTAGCCCCGCACCACCAGATGGATCTAGGCCAGCTATGGCCATCATAACGGCCTTCTTCCCGCTCTTAATCAAGCCACCACCGATCAGGCCACATGGTTGATGGCTTATTTGCTTATCGGTGGCCTAAGGCCTAGGCCACCTAGATGTGGCCATCAGGGGATCCTTAGCTTTATAGCTCCATTTGGGCAGGCAGCTAAGCACCTAAGGCAGAATATGCACTCTGGATCGGATATCTTCTCTGGCTCAAGCTCTAACAGCTTTACCATCATGGGGCAGGCCCTAACGCAAGCACCACACTTATCGCACTTAACAGGGTTTATCCTTAAGCTGAGGAGGCTAAAGCGACCAAATATCGCCAGCAAGGCACCAACTGGGCAGAAATACCTACACCAGGCCCTAGGGACATAGGCAACTAGGATTAGGACGGCCCCCATGAGCACTAGCCTAGCCCAGAAGAGGGCAGGTAGGCTGGTGATGAAGGCCCATACGTCCTCGTAGTGCTCCACGAGCCTAACTAGGAAGGCTGGCAGGAGGGAGAACAGCGTTTCAGCAGGGGATAGGGTCGTGAATGGGCCGTAGGCAAAGGGGCCTAGCGCCCTCTTGTAGTCCTCGCCAACGCCAGCAGCTAGGGAGGCTGCAAGCGACCAGCTTATTAGGGCGCAGATGCCTAAAATGTAGTACTTGAGCCTTACGGCTGACCTATGCGTGTGGGCTGCTACCTCAACTGGCTTACGCCTGATGTGCACCATTATGTCTTGGACTAGGCCAAATGGGCAGGCCCAGGCGCAGAGGGCACGGCCAGCTAGGGCCCCTACTATGAGGAAGATGGCTAGTGGGATGAGGGGGAGCACGGCCTCAGATAGCATGTACTCCATGGCTGAGAAGGCATTTCCAACCGTCCTACCTGGTGTAGCAGATGGAACGAGTATGGGGAGCAGCACTGGCGTAGCAGCAAGCCCCATTAGGCCAGCATTGAAGAGTATGAATAAGCTAAGCTGGACTATGCGCCTAATGACCTCAAGCACTACTGGCTTATCCCTGGCCAGCTTGCTTAGCATGGCCCTCGCCTGGTCGTGGGGCGTTCAGGGCCAGTAGATAAAAGGCTTGGCTTAAGCAAATGCTAGCGGGTGGGCAGCTCGCCTGCTACCCTTATAAGTAGGCGTGGTGTACGATGGGCCGATGGAGGAGGAAGTCAAGTTCATTAGGGGGAAGAGGATAGGGAAGATGCGGAGCTTATGGGTGCTTAAGATTGGTCGTGAGGGTAAAGCTAAGGGTAATAGATAAGGCAGGGCAGGTAGAACTCCCAGCGCTAGTCAATAGTGGTTTTGAGGCAGATGGGCCACAATTAATACCGCCCGTTGAGGTAGCAGAAGGGGCTTGGCTTGCTGGGGGAGGCCAAAAGCCAAATATAGAGGGGTCAGCAGTAGCCCTAGGCGACCGAGTGAAGCAAGCCCCAGGGCCGATTGGTGAGGAGCCCACGCAGGAGCTGACGGTCGCCCTCAGTGCCAGGTGCGGGGGGCTGTCAGGTGAAGGCGCTAATACTGGCTGGTGGCTTCGGCAAGAGGCTTAGGCCCTATACGGAGAAGGTACCAAAGGTCATGATAGAGGTAGCTGGTAGGCCCATACTGATATGGCAGATCAAGTGGCTTAAGGCCCATGGCATAAGGGACTTCATCCTATGCGTTGGTTACCTAAGGCACGTCATCATGGATGCCATAGGAGATGGCTCTAAGCTCGGCATATCAGTTGAATACGCCATAGAGGAGGAGCCCCTGGGCACTGGAGGGGGCATTAAGAACGCTAAGGACCTAGTGGAAGGCGAGGAGGCATTCCTAGCCCTAAATGGCGATGTGATCACCAACCTAGATCCCATGAGGCTGGCCAAGAGGCTTGGAGGCTACCTCGGTGCCCTAGCCCTCGTCCAGCTCCCATCCCCATACGGCGTGGTGCTAACAGATGAAGCTGGCCGAATAACGGACTTCGTGGAGAAGCCCCTCCTGCCAGACTACTGGATAAATGCAGGGGTCTACTGCCTCAGGC
>DQYM01000071.1 GCA_011040545.1 Candidatus Bathyarchaeota archaeon
AAACATGATGTGTATGATGTCTAGCCTCTTGCCACCAGCGCCTACATGCCTGCTCACCCAGCCAGATACCCAAGCCCATACGACTAGGCCAGCAACGATGGCTATCACGATGAGTATCAGCGTAGCTAGGACGGGTGATATGCCTCGGATAGCCCTCCTTATCCTCCTCACCATGTGCTTCACCAGGCCTATGCTCTCCCGACTGGTATATAAGGTTTATTATCAGAATATGATGGATACGAGGGAACTCTGTTATTCACTAGTATAGAGATATGCCCAGGGAGTAGCCTGCTCCTTGGCTTGGTGCTCAAGCCTACATGAAGTCTAGGAGGCTGAGCTGGCCACCATGGGGCTTCATGGGCCTTGGCTCTCCCTCTTCAAACAGCAGGAGCTCACCATAAACGCCATCGTAGCCTGGCACTACCTTAACCCTGCCCTCACGGACCCTTACTATGGCCTCAGCTACCTCTGGCCCAGCTACGGCCATTATCTCATCCCTCCCCGCATCTAGGAGGACTGAGTACTCATCGCCGAACCTAGCTACGAGCTGCTCGTAGATACGCCATACCTCCCTAGAGTTAGGGCTTGAAGCACCGATAACCTTCATTATTATCTCTGAGAGCGGGAGGAGGTGGACGTAGCCTGCTGCGCCCTCTGGCCTAAATCCATATGGCCTATCGGCTAGCTCCTCTACCCTCTGCTCAACCCCCTTCGTCAGCTCACGACCACAGATTGGGCACCTATTGCCCAGCCTGATGGCCTCCTCAGGTGGCAGGGAGATGCCACACTTCCTATGGCCCGTCCAGTGGTACTTGCCGTAGGCAGGGTTCACCTCTATGGTCATAACCAAGCGCTTAGTATCCCTATGCCTTATGGCCCTCAGGATGGCCCTGTAGGAGATCTCGTGGGGCTCAAGCTCAAATACTATGGCCTCACGCCCTATGCGCCAGGGGTAGAATGAGTGTGAATCGCTATTAGATACTAGGATGAACTTATCTAGGGCGCTAACACGCCAGTTCATAGGTGGATCTGAGGATAGGCCTGTCTCAAGGGCATGTATGTGGCTTGTCATGTCCTCATAGCAATCCTCAATCCTATCAAAACCGCTAAAAGCGCCAAACAGGCTAAACCAGGGCGTCCAGATGTGAGCAGGTATTACCTCTGCCTCTGGGCAGGCCTCTAGCACGACTTCAATAAGCTCAGCTGGGCTCATGGATAGGGTTGGCCTCCCATCTGAGCCTAGGTCCCCAAAGGCAGAGAGGGCATCGCTTACCTGCTCTGCGGCCTCCATGGAAGGGGCGAGGATAACGTGGTGTATCCTATGGGCCTTCCCGTCCACGTCTGACCTAAAGGCCGTGCACACCTCAGCCGTCAGCATGAAGAGAATGGGGGAGCTAGGTGGCCTCAGTGGCCTGTACAGGCCAGTATCGCCTTCCTCCTCAAGGCTTGCCTTAAGCTCCCTAAACCAGAGCGGATGTGTAAAATCACCTGTTCCCACGATCTTGAGGCCCTTTATAGCTGCAAAACGAGCTATATGCTCTACATCCATTTTCTTGCTAGTAGCCCTGCTGTACTTTGAGTGGATGTGTAGGTCAGCTATTACCCTGACCATCTGCTATGCCTCCGAGCCTTCCTCAGGAGCTTCCCTACCTTCCTCGCCCTCGCCCTTCTTAAAGCGTAGCTTAATGGTCCCTAGTATGCGCTTAATACCGCTCCACGTGAATAGCCCTAGCCAGCCCCTCTCCTTCACAATATCAACTACCACATCCCAATCAATGAGCAGGGCTAGGGCCACGACCAACACTATGGCAACGCCAGTAGCCACCATGCCCCACGTGCCACCGACCTCAAGGGCAAGCCAGGCCACGTCCCAGGCAAGGCGACCTGCGTATGCCAGTATGAGGCATAGTATTGTCTTGCCGATCAAAAAGGCTGGGAATGCCTTCCAGAGCGGGTAGCTCATGAGGCCAAGGGGGACGCTGACTACATCATCTGGTAGTGGGGTAGCAGCTAGGAAGAGGACCACGAAGAAGGCAGGCTTCTCAAGGAGCTTCTTGGCCTCCTCAAGCTTAGCTAGCTTCTCCTCATTTAGGGCCTTCCTAGCAGCTACGCCAAGGGCATAGCCAGTTAGCTCCCCTATCGCTGCCCCAAGGCCACTTACCAAGCCGAGCAGAAGTGGATCAAGGCAGGTGCCGAGCATGAACACGGATAGCGAGTAGGGGGCAGGTAGGAGGATCGTGG
This sequence comes from Candidatus Bathyarchaeota archaeon, assembly GCA_011040545.1. Lineage (GTDB taxonomy): Archaea > Thermoproteota > Bathyarchaeia > EX4484-135 > EX4484-135 > EX4484-135. Next base: position 2,242 of record DQYM01000071.1, read on the forward strand.
CGTTGCCGAGCACAGAGGCTAGGAAGGCCCCTAGGTAGCCGTACTGACGTGCCATGCTGAGCATCCACTCCAGCCAGCCATCAGGGGCCAGCCTAGCCACCTCCACAGCGGTGCCAACATCAGGTCTTGCTAAGTAGCCATATATGGCTTATGGATCGGAAACGTGAGCTGTGCTTAGCTAGGGAGTTCCAGGATCGGCTTAGCCTAGGGCTTCGGTATGGCTAGGTCGCTAGGTCAGCAAAATGGGTTAGCTCCTTTTCGTCTAGAGGCCTCTCAACGCCAGATATATCCATCCTGTAGGAACCCCCATCCAAGAATCATCTGGGTGAACCTGGGAGCTCGTGGAGGCCACCTTCATGGCACGAGCAAAAGGAGCTGCCTTCTCCTACCTACAGAGGGCCAGTAGCAGAACAGCAGAGATAGCCGATAGAGCAGCTGCGAACGAGAAGGCCCAGGTAGCGCCCATTAGGTCCCATATTAGGCCAGCTAGGCCACCAGATGCTAAGTTAGCTAGGCCAACGCACGTATGGAATACGCCAAGGGCATAGCCCTTTGCCTCCTCTGGTGCCAGGTCGGATGCATAGGCCCTTTGAGTTCCATCAAAGAAGGCCTTTGAGGCACCGTAAGTTAGGAATAGAGCTAGCATAACCAGCTGAGGGGCTTTTCCAGGTATCTCTAGGGCAAAGCCAATGCAGGTTAGCGTGAAGAGGGCATAGCCAAGTGCTATGACCTTCTTCCTGCCTACCCTATCTGAGAGTGAGCCCCCTGGTGCTGAGAGCAGGGCATAGGAAATGTTAAATGCTACGTAGAGGGCAGTAGCAAATACCACTGGATCTAGGCCCCAAGGTGGCCTAACGAACTCAAGGACATAAAGTACAAAGAGCATGTAGGTCATATTTGATAGGCCGAATAGGGAGGCAATTGCCACGAAGAGCTTGAAATCGGGGGGCAGCTCCCTAGGGCCAGCCCCTTTCTGCCCCGCCCGCCCTTTAGCGCCAGTTTCCCTTACGAAGGCAAGTGGCAGGAGGGCGGGGAAGGCCACTAGGGCACCGTAGAGCATTACATCCCTCATGGGGAGCTTGAGGAAGAACAGGAGGGCAAGAGCAAGCGATGAGCCCACAACGGCACCAAGGGTATCAAGTGCCCTGTGAATGCCAAATGCCCTACCACGCTTCCCACCAGACTCGGCTATTAGGGCATCCCTTGGTGCTGTCCTAACGCCCTTGCCCGTCCTCTCTATGGCCCTAAGGGCCATTACCTGAGGCCAGGAGGCAGAGAAGGGGATGAATAGCTTTGATACAGCCGATATGCCATATCCAATAGCCGTTAGGGCCTTCCTACGGCCAGTCCTATCGGAGAGGTAGCCAGAGGGGGCCTTAAGCACGTTCTGCATGAGGTCCCCAAGCCCACCGACTAGGCCAACGGCAAGGGCAGTAGCGCCCATGACCTCCACGAAGGCAGGCAGTATTGGGTGTATCATCTCGCTGCTCACATCCGTTATGAAGCTAACTAGGCCAAGCAGGAGCACGTTGAGGCTAACGCCAAGCACTACCCCATTCGCCTGCCCTCTACTGCCCATGGCGTAGGCCCAGTGGCAGGGGCCTTAATGGCCTTTCGGCCACTTGAATGGGGAAAGGTTTATTGGCCTTGCCATCCTGGCCTACATGGCCAAGCCCGATGCAATGAGCGGCTTCCTCTCTCCTGAGCGGCCCTGGGGGCGGGGCCGTGAGGAAGGACACCAAGGCGAGCATCGGGAGAGGCGATGAGGACCGTTCCCCACCACTGTAGAGCCGAGCCGGCGTGGATGGGTGAACGGGCTTGCCCTCGCCGAGCCCCCGAGAGCTATGAGCCTGGGTGTCGCCCCTGAGCTTGGCCGTGAGCTAGCCGTGATGAGGGCTGCAGTAGGTGAGCGGGGAGTGGCTTGGCGTTCTAGCTCGTCCTCAGATGTAGGCCCCAAGCCCCATGCCCTTAGCCCCCTGGCGTATGAAGGCCGTTCCATCACATATTGTCGTGTTAAGCTCCGTGAAGCCCTCACGGCAGACGGCGAACTCAAGGCCCTCTGATATGGCTAGGCCCCTTACGGTCTGCATGAGCTCATATCGGCGCTTAGCGGGTAGGTAGAGGTAGCCACTAATCCACTTGGCCCCTTCGGCCAGATATGCTGGCCTAACGACCTCGTAAAGGCCTTCATCTAGCTCCCTCATGAGCCTAAAAGTGCCCCTCACGGGCTTGAACGTTGAGCTAGTTACCTGCTTAGCGCCTGCCTCTGCAATAGCCCCTATGAGCTCCTCTAGGCTAGCTAAATCATCATTTAGGCCAGGCAGTATTGGATCTACCCTTGCTGTAGTAGGGATGCCAAGCTCGGAGAGGCGTTCTAGGGCCTTGAGGCGCTCAGATGGGCTTGGGGCACCTGGCTCTAACCGCCTAGCTAGCTCCCTATCTAACGTTGTTATAGTTATGGAGACTACGACCTGGCCCCTAGCCAGCACATCTGCATCCCTAACGACCAAGTTGGATTTAGTTACAACTAGGATCGGGAAGGAGTGCTTGATTAGGACCTGGAGGCAGTGGCGTGTTAGGCCAAACCCAGCCTCTATGGGCTGATAGGGGTCCGTGCAGTCGCTTACCATAACTGGCATTATCGGCCTAGTGGCCCTCGCCATGAGGTGGATGCGCTCCCTGAGGGCCTTCCTAGGCTCAGGAGGCCCTTCCCTAAACGGTGGGAACTTTATGCTGTAGCAGTAGAGGCAGCCATGTGCGCAACGGCCCTTGTATACATTTAAGTTGTACTTCGGGGGGCATGTACAGAACGCCCCCCTAGCTGCCTTGAATAAGCTTAGCTTCAAGCCCTTCCCTCCAGCTGGCCTAGAGCACTATTTCCTGCCCCCTCTTCGGCACTATCACCTGGCCCCCGTAGGATGCTACTACGTCCTTGATGTGCCTAGCGAAGAGGTAGGGCCTTGGGGTGTGAATTGGCAGGACCACCTGGGGCCTAAGTTCCTTTACAATGGTCCTTATGTGATGTGGGTGGGCGTGGCCAGAGGCATGGATATGGTAGATGGGGACGCCGAAGAGCTCTAGCCAATTCTTCAAGCGCTCAAATTCAATTTCGCTTTCCTCCTCAAATGGCTCAGAGGAGCATAATATGAAGTAGCTACCTGGCCTTGGCTCAACCTCAATTATCTCACGCTCCCTGAAGAAGGCAGTTAGGAGGACGAACTTCTCCTGCTCGGCCTTGAGGTCCTCCTTAACCTCCGTGTAGCTTAGCACATCCCTACCGACCTCTGGTATGCCCTTGAGGCCTACATCGCCCTTCAGGGCCTCTAGGGCGTAGAGGAAGCCCTCTGGTGCTACAAGCGTCCTGCCTACTTCAGAGGCCACCTGGTGTAGTGTCCTAAGCCTATCCACATCGTAAGATGATGTATTCACAATTACAAGACCATCGCAATTGCTCATGCACTTAAGCAAGAGGTTCTTTACATCCCCTTCTGTAAGTGGGTTGGCAAGCTCCATGTTTGTCCCCTCGCATATCAGTGCCCTAATGCCATCATATCCAGCTTCAGAGGCAAGGTCTATGGCCTTGTGCCAGAACTGCTCCCTTAGCTGGTGGCTAAATGAGCCGTGGAGCCTGAAGTCGCCCGTGTATACTATGATGCCAGTGGGCGTATC
>DQYM01000214.1 GCA_011040545.1 Candidatus Bathyarchaeota archaeon
AGCTAACCGACCTAAGCTTCCTACACATGGTGGCCCACACGCCAGATATGTGGCCAAGGCTAAGGCCCTACAAGGATGAGCTTGAGCCCCTGATCTCCTTCCTTGAGGAGCACGAGGATGAGCTCTTCTTCAAGCCACCTGAGCCAGATATAGACCCCATAGGATTTGAGGAATTCCTAAGCGAGCTCAAGACGGCTAGGGTGCTCCTCGCCTGGATAGAGGAGGCCCCTGAAGATGCAATCCTAAGCGAGTTCCACGTTCACCCTGGCGACCTCTACAGGCTAGTGGAAACTAGCAAGTGGCTCCTCTATGCCTCACGTGAGCTCTCAGCCCTGTTCGGTAGTAGGGAAGCAGCCCTAAGGCTAACGATCCTAATGAAGCGTGTTGAGCATGGAGTTAAGGAAGAGCTAATACCGCTTGCAAGCCTGAGGGGCATCGGGCGCATCAGGGCAAGGCTGCTCTACAACCACGGCTTTAGGACACTAGATGACCTAAGGGAAGCTAGCATCAGGGATCTACTTAAGGTCCCGCAGATAGGGCCTAAGCTCGCCATAAGCATAAAGGAGCAGCTTGGCGCACCGCTTGAGGAAGAGGAGCTTGAGCTAGCAAGGAGGGCTGAGAAGGTACAGAAGAGCCTACTTGATTATGCCTAGGTCCCGATAGCCTCACTTCTGCTTGGGGCCTCAGGGGCTCCCTCCACGGGTGCTGCCCCAAGGGCTTCTGCTATCTTGTTGGCAGCCCTCTTAGCTGAGTAGAGGGCTATGCCAAGCTTGACTTCCCTGCCGACTAGGAGGAGCAATATCACATCCCTAGTGGCCTTGGTCAGCAGCAAGTAGCCATCCTCACCACATATGATGCCTAGCTCAAATCGCCCTAGGCCAAGATCCATGCCCATGCGCTCCGCTATGCTCAAGACGGAAGAGCCCATTGCAGCCATTAAGTCCTCATCAACGCTAGATGGCATGAAGCTCTCCATCACGAAGCCATCGTAGCTTACTATGGCTAGAGCCCTAACACCAGGGACCCCCTCTTTAATGGACATAAGTAGCTCCTTAAGCGAGGACCCACCTGCCAAGCTCACACGCCCCTATTGCATAATCCCCCTTCATGTAATAAGCCTAACTAATAGTGGTTAGGCTATAGGCCGAATTTCTCCTTGATGAGGGAGAGTATGAGCTTAAATGGCTTATCAACGTTCTTCAAGAGCCTCGCAGATGTCTCTACGTAAGCATGGGCACCTAGGGCCTCTAGGGCCTCATTTATCTCCTCCTCACCTACTTCACGCTCTAGGTCTGCCTTGGTGCCGACCAGTATGATCGGGATATCCTCATTAACCTTCTTCACTAGATCAGCCCAATCCCTAAGCGATGTAAGCGTCATGAGGGAGGATAGGTCAAAGACAAGGATAGCACCATGTGCCCCCCTCATAAGGCTGGGCACGTTGTAGTAGACACGGAAGAACCTAAGCTGACCACTGAAGTCGTATATTATGAGCTTATAGCGCCTACCAGCTTCATCATCAACGTTGCATACTAGGAGGTTCAAGCCCAGCGTGGGCTCATGGGAGAAGAACTTACGGAGCCTATAGGCATCTACGAGCGTGCTCTTGCCTACACCACCATCGCCTACCATCAGCACCTTCAGTACCTTCATCACATGAGGTCTAGCCAAGCTAGGTTTTAAGTCTGGCGACGCTATGGCCAAGGCTTATCAGACGCCCCTCCATACCCTCTACATGGCCTTGGTCGTAGAGGCAAAGGACCTGGTCATGCTGGGCCTAGGCATTGCCCTTGTGCTAGCATCATTCTTCATAGCCCTCTATGGGCTTATGAACCCACATGGCCCCTGGCCCTTAAGCCCTATGATAGTTAATTGGATAAAGGAGCTAGCTGGCCTAAATCTGCAGGGGGAGCTTGGGAAGCTAATTGATAATCTCATGCAAGCAGCTGTCTTCACGGCCATACTCGTCCTCCTCGTGCTCACGGGATACCTACTCATAGGCATGGGCATTAAAGCCCTAACTAAGGCGGTCTGAAAGCTTATAATCTCCAAAGCTGAGGAGGCCCTTGGGGAAGGGCTTGGAGAGGGTAATAGGTGGCCTAGATGAAGGCACTAGGCGGCTTACTGGCATAGGCTTGCTGATCGTGGGCCTTGGCCTCCTCCTCTTCACGTTCTGGTGTGGCTACATGGAGTACCTCTCCGTGCCACACATAGAGATATCGGCTACCGACCCTTGGGAGACCTTCACGGAGGCCCTGAAGTACCTCATAGAGCCCTGTATCAAGGTCATGTTCCTTGGCGTCATGGGCTGGACTGGCGTGGTGCTGACGAGCAGGGGCGTCCAGCTGATAAGGGGGCCACCGATCCAGCAGCAGATCCTGGCTCCCCCACCCACGGGGCCAACAAGGCCAGCGCCAGCCCCCTCGGTGCCCCCAACACCTCCAGGCAGGAGCTACACGCCTATTATGGCCCCTAAGAAGAACAGCAGCTCTTGAGCAATCGCTTGGAGGTGCGCTGGGCTTGAAGGTCGCCCTAAGGGCACTATCCATCTCCTTAATCCTCCTATGGCTTTTCGTCAGCATGCTATTGATCACGGTCCTCTACTCTGCCATCAGGATAGAAATAGGCCAGGTAAGCACTGAAACTGAGCCAACCGAGACGGGTGCCCGCCTAATCATAGATGTGCCAATACACAATAGGGGCTTCCACGATATAACTGACCTAGAGCTCAGCATAGATGTCGTGGTTGAGCTAACTGGCGATGTGATAATGAGCTCCACATCCTACGTTCCGATAATAAGGAAGGGCGAGGAAGGCCACCTAGTCCATGTCATAGAGCTCAACCTAACTGAGATAGCTGAGAACGAGAGGGCCTGTAGGGCACTTGTGCTAAACGATACGAACCTAATAATGATTGCTCGCATCTCGCTTACGTACGCCTACATGTTTAGGGCTGAGATTGAGGCTAACTCTACATCACCGTGGGGAGCCCCTATGTCTGGCCTAACCGTTTCCCTTGAGCTCCCAGGGCCAGGGGAGGGCGAGCTAGTAGCCATACTATCATTTGAGAACCATGCATCATTTAGCTACAGCTTCCAGCTTGAAGCCTTTAACCACCTTGGGGATAGCCTTGGCTCCTCAGGCACTACAGACGTATATGCTAATAGCACATTTGATGGCCTGGCCATTTCCATACCAGTAGATACGGCCCTCTGGACGGGCTCTGGCTACGTGCTTGCCCACCTGTTCATTGGTTCAGCTATCCTCACGTTGGAGGTGGCTAGGTTTTGACCTGGAGGGACATGGCTATCGCTACGTTGGAGAGGGTTGGCATGGCTGCAGTAAAGGGCTTCATAGCCTTCGTGGCCCTCTACGTGATCCCAATGGCCCTCCTAGCCCCAGCCCTTAGGGGCCTTAGGGAAGTAATGGTAAGTGGGCCAAGCCCAGAGGCCATCATCACCTACTTCACTGCCATAGGCGTTTTCTTCACGGTAGCTGCGGAACTCGCTAAGAACACAATACTTGAGCATGCCCTCTCCATAGGCAGGGGCCTAGCCATGATGGTATTCACCATCTACGCTACAAACGCTGGTGTCTTCTCCCTCCTAATCACCAGCTTTGGGACGCCAATAGAGATAACCATAGATGTTAGCCGCCTCATAGTGGTCTTCATAGGCATAGGCCTGCTAGATATGGCCAGGGGCGTCTTAAAGGCCCTTAACTGGGCCTGTGAGAGGGCCGATAGGGAGCCCTAGGCTGCCTGCCCTACTCGTGCTCGCTAGCCCGCCCCCGCCTCCTGGGCAGCCTTACCTCAAGGATCCCCTTCCTGAAGACAAAACGTAGGCTCTTCGTCTCAACGGGCACTGGGACCCTAGCCCTAGCCCTCATCTCACGGATCTCCCCATCAATGTGGACCACGCCTAGATCACGGGGCCTTATGGCCTTCTTCATCTCAGCAACAACTTCTATTAGGCCCTCCTCTACTGGCCTAACCCTTATCGTCTCTGGCTTAACGAGTGGCATATCCATGGTTATGATGACCTCATCTGGCCCAATGAATACGTCCATTAGGGGCTCTATGCAGCTCCTCCTCACGTCCCAGGCTGGCCTCTCCACGAAGAAGGACTCAAGGGCCTCTTCAGCAGCCCTCTCAAGCTCCTCCACGTACTCCAGCAGCATGCGCAGGAGGGACCTCCTACGCTCCCTGTACCAGCTCATGCTCGCCACCTCCATGCCTATGCGTATAGGGGTATGTCTAGCTCTTGTGCTTTTCTCATCTTAGCTAGCTCCATCTGCGTCCTACGCATTATATCCCTGGCCCTCAGCCTTATCTCCTCCCCCTTGCGTATGAGCTCCTCCGTATCTATCTCTATGCCAAGTATCTTTGAGAGCTTGGCCAGTATGGCTGCTGATGCCTCTGGATCTGGGTAGGAGAAGAAGCACTGGGCCGTTAGGACGAGGGCTGGGATCTTGGCTTCAGCGCAGTACCTCAGTATTAGGGCGTATGGGCCAACCATTATACCGCTCTCCAGTATGCCTACATCATGCTTCCTTAGGACCTCAAGCGTTTCTGGGAGGCTTGCAGCACCAAAGACAGAGGGCTCCTCTATATCCTGCCTATTTGGGACGGGTATGCCGGATAGGGATATTATTAGCTTGGCCTCCTTTGAGCGGCACCACTCAACTATGGCCCTTGAGAGTGGGGCAACTGCATCTGCTGGGACGGCTGCCTCGGAGAATATCACTAGGAGGCCATCATCACCGAAGATCCTAACTGGCGAGTGGGGTAGGCCACCGTGTAGGACGGCTATGGGTGGCAGGAGGTCAGAGCGGATGTAGGCGACCTCCCTTAGGCCTAGCTTGCTTATGAGGTAGTGCGTGGCTATGACGCCCACGAGCCCAACGTCTGGTAGGCCAACTACGACGACCTGCCCTGGCTTTATGGGCTCCTTCTCCACTACATGGACTTCCTCGCCCAACACCAGCACCTATCATGGGTCGTACTAGAAGGTGATAAACCTTAACCTAGCAATTAGCATGGCCAAAGGCCAAGGCCCTTGGCCTAATCTGCCTTGAGCTTCCTCACCTCAATCCTACATGGGAGCGGTAGCTTTGCCCTACCACGCCTAAGGGCTTCCTTAGCTACCTCAATGCCAGCCTCATCAACCCTAACTAGCAGGATGGTTGAGCCCTCCCAGACCTGGGCTGCCGTCCCAACTGGCTTGCCGAACGCTAGCCTCATGCCATCCTGGAGCCTATCTGCACCAGCACCAAATATCATCTTGTTCTCACGTAGCACGTGGTGTGGGTATGGCACGACCCTGAAGAAGTAGTTGTTCTTACCTAGCTTCTTCTCAAGGTACCTATTAGCAGCAATCCTAGCTGCCTCAAGAGCATTATGCCTAATCTGGCCAGCCCTCTTGGCCACTAGGACGAGCTCGTACTCAAACTCCCTATTTGGATCGCCATGCGTGAACTTCCTTATCTTCGGGTCGGGTATGCCATCTATGTACTCACGCCTAGTGTAGGCAGGCGACTCCATCCTACGCCAGCACCTAGGCCTCATGGCCAATCACCGCCCAGGGCGGGCAGAGGGGGAATTTAAGTATTGCCTTGAGCCCACTTCTCCAATCCCTTTCTCGGGTTCCACTAGTGCCAGAGCCAACCGCTGACTTCAGGCGTGTACGCTGGTACATCGTCTTTCAATCCCTTTCTCGGGTTCCACTGGCAAGCTAAGAAGCTCCCACAGCTCTGCCTCGCCTCAGATGACTTTCAATCCCTTTCTCGGGTTCCACGAGGTCATCGTCGAGTTTCTCGAGGACGAACCTAGAGTCATTACTTTCAATCCCTTTCTCGGGTTCCACAGGCGCCATTAGAGCCCGCTGGATGCGTGAGTGGGGTGTAAT
>DQYM01000190.1 GCA_011040545.1 Candidatus Bathyarchaeota archaeon
GAAGAGCTCCCCATCAACGAGGATGGTTACGTTATTTAGCTTAGCTGGGGCAGGCGATATCGGCTCGTTCAGCACTGTTATATTGAAGAACTCCCTATCGCCCTTAGTGAAGAAGGTTACCTCGGTTATCCTCAGCACTACATCGGGTGGCGTTGTGTAGTTTAGGAAGCCAGTGTAGCCTTCCTTGCTTATGGCTACTATGGTTAGCGTCTTGTTCCTGTACTCTAGCCAATCCCACGTGCAGTTGAGCGTTAGGGTTGAATTGGGCTTTAGCTCGTATGGCTCCTCCCTACTTACATCTGGCTCGGTTGGTAGATCCCTTACCCTAGTGCCATTGGCTAGGACAACATCTACACGTGTTACGCTCACATTAGCTACGCTCTCAGCTACGTTCGTTATGTTCAGCATGAACCAGAATGGGCTTGAGGCATTAAATAGGGCATTCATCTCTAGCTTAACGAAGGGGACGGTGGCCCTAAAGGCTGCGCTTGAGCCATAATCAATGAAGGCAACTACTGTAAGCGTTTCACCCGTGTAGTTCTCCCACCGCCAGTAGCACTTCAGGGTCTTGGTCTCCCCCTCCTCAAGCCTCACGGGCAGCGAGGGGGTCGTGAACTCTACTTCCTTCACCTCTAGGTCGGGCGTTATGACCATTATGGAGGTTAGGTTAACTGGACTTAGGGAGAAGGATGGGTTCATCACGGTTAGGTTGAAGTAGTGCGTATCGTTAAGTGGGAAGAGCACATCCGTTATGGCTAGTGATGGCTTATCTGGCACCCTATAGCGTAGCCTATACCAGTAGCCACTCACGACCATGTATGTTAGCAGGCTGCTGGCCAGTATGCACGCCACGAATATAAGGGCTAGCGTAGCCCTCCTCACGCCCTTTCCCCCTTTCGCCCCCCATGAGCGGTGGGCTTTTATGAGCCTTGTGCTAGCCTCAGCTAGGCCGAGGGGCTGGGCTTGAGACTTAGGGCATGGGAAGTAGCTCTATCGGCTTTACTAGCTGGCCTCTACGCTGGCCTGGTGATCGCCCTTGGTGCAATTAGCTTCCTAGCCCTCCAGGTTAGGGTAGCAGATGCCCTCCTACCGCTCTCGCTGATCTTCGGGAGATCTGCAGCCATAGGCTTAGCCATAGGGTGCTTCATAGCTAACTTCTTCGGCCCCTTCCAGTTCCCATTTAACTTAGTAGATGCTACCCTTGGCTCCCTAGCCAACCTCATCGCCTGCCTCGTGGGCCACAAGCTAGGGGGCCTAGCTAGGAGCCCACCTAAGGCCTTTGCAGCTACCCTAGCTATAACTAGCATAATAACGGCCATAGTAGGCACCTACCTGCCCTTCGTCTTAATCGCCTGTGGCTTTCCAGCTGACCTACCCTTCCTGAGCGCTAGCGTGGCCCCAGCCCCCCTTGGCCTACTGCTGGTCGGCTGGGTGGGCATAGGGCTAGGCAGCCTCGTGGCCGTGAACGCCGTAGGCTTCCCACTGCTCATGGCCGTTAAGAAGGCACTATCAAGGGCATTCCCCCTAGCAGAGGCCTAAGGGCTCCCTTTGGGCGGTCGGCTATGGCCTTAAGGCCTCTCTAGGTACTCCGCTAGCTCCCAAGATGTTATGCTAGCTGGATCCTCACCTAACTGCTCAAGGACCCTTAGGTATGAGTTGCACTCTGCCTTCTTCAGCTTTAGGTACTGCTCTGCTAGCTCTGGCCCAAGGGCCTCCCTTATGATGAGATCCCTCTCAGCAGCCTCTATGGCCTCCCCAAGGTCGGCTGGCAGCCTCTCAAGCTCGCCTTCCTTAAGCTCATAGACGTTCTCATTTACTGGCTCGGGGAGCTCTAGGCCTTCCTCAAGCCCCCTTAGGCCAGCAATTATTATGCCAGCTAGGGCTAGGTAAGGATTACAAGATGGATCTGGTGCCCTAAGCTCAATCCTAAGGCGATCCCTAGCTGCTGCGTGCTTAGGCACCCTTGCTAGGGCAGAGCGGTTCCCTATGCCCCAGCACACGTAGATTGGGGCTCCAAACTTCGGCATCAAACGCTTGTAGCTATTGACGGTAGGCGATGTGAGGATGCAGAGGGCCCTAGCGTGCTCTAGGATGCCAGCTAGGAAGGCAGCTGCTTCCTCAGAGAATATGGCCTTCCCATCGCTCCTCCCCTCAGGCCTCATTATGCTCTTCCCATCCCTGAGGAGGCTGAAGTGTATGTGCATACCACTGCCTGGCCTATCTATGAATGGCTTTGGCATGAAAGTAGCCAGTAGCCCTCTCTCAGAAATCCAGTGCCTTATCATCCACTTTAGCAAGATAACACGGTCAGCTAAGCTCCTTGGCGTGTCCTTTACGAGCGTAAGCTCAAACTGGCCAGGGCCTACCTCGTGATGCGTGAACTGGACTCTGACCTTGGAGTGGGCCATGAGCATTAGATCCGTGGAGAGTGGGAGAGAGCTGGCATCTGGCACGAGCTCCATGTAGCGCCAGGAGTCAAGCACACCTAGGCTAGAGCCCCTCTTAAGTATGTAGAACTCAACCTCAGTGCCAGTTATCATATCTAGGCCGTGCTCCTTGAGGCGTGAGATAGCCCTTTCAAGTGCAAAGCGGGTATCAAGGCTGGAGCGCTCACCAGCCTTGTAGACATCACATATGAATAGCCTATACCGCCCGACCAACGTCTCCGTGCTTGGATCTGGTAGGGCCACTAGGTCGGAATCGTTTACTAAGCAGAAGCCACATGAGGAGCCATCAAATCCATAGCCCTCGCTTATTATTTCGTCCTTCCTCTCTGGTGGGAGCAGCTTACATCTAACGCCTCCAAGTAGGTCGGGCACTAGTGGGGCAAGGACTTCTCCAACACCCGCCATCACAGGGAATAGGCACTTAGAGTTGGTCGTTATAAGCGTTTTTAATAACGGCATTAGGAGGTTGTAAAAGTGCCTAATTGCATTAGGCCAGCTTACTCCACGTAGATAGCTGGCCTATATGGCTTGGCTAGCCTAGCCCTATTGGCTGGGTCGTAGCGGGCCTCGTCTTCCTCGTTGAACACGAGCACTTCCTCAGCGCCTAGCTCCCTAGCCAAGAAGCCAGCTGCATCCCTTAGGATGGCAAGCTCATCTAGCTTACCGACCTTCCACCTCCTCTCCCTCTCCTCAGCGGAGAGCTCAAGCACATCGCCTAAGGCCCACTTAGCTAGCTCAGCTACTTCCTTGGCCCTAGCCCTCATCCCAGGCTCGGACATGAGCGACCTCATTAATTCCCTAAGCTGTGGCCTACCTGCCCTAGCTGCCTCAAGCACCTTCAGGTAGGCATCCCACTTCCAATCTGATGCTACGTAGAGGCAAATACGCTTGGGCTTCTCTACTTTAAGCACCCTCATTATCTCCCTTGCATCCTCAAGCAGGCTCCTGATCAGCCCTTCTGCCTCCTCAACTGCTAGGTCCACCTTAGCCTCATCTGGCTCAGGCCAGGGAGCAAGGGATACGAAGCCCTCACCGCCCATGCGCTCCCATATCTCCTCGCAGACGTGCGGTGCAAATGGGGCTAGGAGCCTTACCCACGTGCTCAGGAACTCCCTAACCGTTTGGCCATGTGGGCTACCAGCACGGCGGCGTAGGTACCAGCGTAGGTCGTTCCAGAGCTCGTAGAATGCCGTAGCTAAGGCAGTTCTTGTCCTAAGCTCCTCTAGGGCACTTGTTACAGCTTTTATGCGGGCTTGGAGCACGCTTAGGAGCCACTTCTCAGGCTGGCCGAACTCGCCACCACTGGCATTAGCGAGCTCAAGGGCTAGGTTGAAGAAGGACTCAAGGTTCTCCTTCACAGCCCTCACGTTATCGGCTCGCCAATCTGGGTCGTCCATGCCCTCTGCCCCGAGGAGGAGGGCACAGCGTGTGGCATCTGCCCCATAGGCCTCTACGGCATCTTCTATCGGCACGAAGTTGCCCTTGCGCTTAGACATCTTCTCGCCCTCAATCATCACCATGCCATTCACGCCTATCGCCCTGGGCCAGAGCTCCCTGGGCCAGATGGCCACGTGGTGGAACACGAAGAAGGTAAGGTGGTTTGGCACCAGCTCCTTAGCTGAGTTCCTAAGGTCAACTGGGTACCAGTAGAGGAACTCATCCCTCATCTCCCTTAGGACATCGGGGCTCAGCCCAACCTTAGCAGCTAGGGCCTCTGGATCCCCCCTGCCGAGGAAGACGTAATCCAGCACCTCCTCGGTTAGCTGCTCAGGCCCTATGTCGTACTCCCTTATGGCCCTCATTATGGTGTAGAAGGCCATATAGATGGTTGAGTCGCTAAGCGTTTCCACGAGCCAATCTGGATCCCAGGGCAGGGGCGTGCCAAGGCCCATCTTGTGGGCACAGGGCCAATCTAGGTACCAATCTATGACCTCAAGGAACCAGGCCCTAGCTGCCTCTGGGTAAATCTTCATCTGCCTTACGCACTCCTTGGCCCTTTCCTTCCACCCTGGATCTGAGTAGCGGAGGAACCACTGGTCCTGGAGGAGCCTGACGTGGCAGTTCGTGCCACATCGGCAGACCACCTTGGCTGGGAGCTCCCACATGCTATCTGCTATGCCCTTGGCCTTAAGGTCCTCTATGAGCTTGGCCTTTACCTCCTTGACTAGCTTGCCAGCGTACTCACCGCATATTGGCTTCAGGCGCCCCTTGTGGAACTCCTCCTTGTAGATGAGGCTGGTGGCCTCCTCAAGCCCTGGGTCGTGCTGGTCCTTGATGCCCATCTTCTCCACGACCTCTATGGCTGGATAATCCCCATAGCCCTCAAGCTCAATCATTGAGATGGGCTTAATCCCATCTAGTATGGCTGGATCAATGTTAAAGCGCTTAAGCATCTCTGGGTTTGCCTTTAGGTCCCTGAGGGCCACGTAGTCATAGGGGGCGTGGGCTGGGACGCTAAATACAACGCCAGTTGCATAGCCTGGATCTACAAACCAACCTGGCAGTACTGGGAGCTCACGGCCATCAATTGGGCTCACACAGGAGCGCCCTATTAGCTCTGAGCCAGGGAACTCCCTCAGCACCTCAATGGAGCGCCCCTGGTCCCTTAGCTTTGGCACGGCCTCTGGTGCTATCACCCAGCGCTCGCCATCTACTGAGGCCTCTACGTAGCGTACATCTGGGTTTAGCCAGAGGTTAGTAGCACCGAATATGGTTTCAGGCCTGAAGGTAGCTGCAACTAGATAGGTATCTTGGCCCTTAAGCTTGAATTTGAGGAGCGTGAACTCCTCTGGCCTAACTCCCTCCCCTTCTAGTCTATCGTGGTCTCCAACTGGGCTCTCGCAAGAGGGACACCATACTACTGGATGTGTTCCCCTGACCACGTAGCCAAGCTCCCTTAGCTTTGCGTACTGCCAGCGTATGAAGCAATTGTAGTGTGGGTGCTGCGATGTGGTATGGAACTCCCTACGCCAGTCTATGGAGAAGCCCATGCGCCTCACGGCCACACGGCCACGCTCCGTGAAGTACCTAGCCATAGCAACTGGATCCTTAAGCTCCTCAAGCTTCTCAGGTGGGACCTTGTTCACCTCCACCATTATCCTTATCATCTCCTCGTCCCCACGCTTCAGGCGCTCGCACTGGCCAGCTATGGTGGCGCCCGTCCAGTGCCAGGCCCAGGGGAAGAGCACGTTATAGCCCCTCATGCGCATGAAGCGAGCGTAGGCATCCACTCGTGTGGCCGTGAAGGCATGCCCTATGTGGAGGAGGCCATTCATGTATGGGTATGGGAAGGTTACAAAGCACTTAGGGCGCCCTGGTTCTGGATTTGCCTCAAAGATACGTGCTTCTGCCCAACGACGCTGCCACTTCAGCTCAAGCGAGCGCCAATCAA
>DQYM01000079.1 GCA_011040545.1 Candidatus Bathyarchaeota archaeon
CCTTACCTTGGCCGTTGTCCCATCTATCAATATGGGCCTATCCGTCCTATCGGCCACGAAGTCAAGGAACCTCACCATGGCCCTAGGGCTCGATGCTAGCACATCAACCATGCATGGGTTGCCAGTCCTATCTGAGAGCTCCTCCTGCATCGCTATGAGCTCCTCAGCCCTCCCGACATCAAATACGCCCTCATTGGGATCCCTAACGATCTTATGGCCATGGTAGAATATCGTGCCTATCAGGACCGTTGGGTTCTTGCCCACTGGCCCCCCTAGCCTAATGCCAGCGATCTCAACCTCACGGCCACCGAGCTTAGGGCCCAGCATGACCATGCCCACCGAGGGCCTTCCCCACGCCTAAAAAAGCATTAGCCTAGGCCAGGGGCCAGTAGGAAGCCATAATGCCTTTATAGGGGGCCCAGGGCTAGAAAGCGTGGAGCCGGGGTTCCCTAGCCTGGTAAGGGGTGGGCCTGGAGAGCCCATGGGCCGAGAGGCCCTCGTGGGTTCAAATCCCACCCCCGGCGCCACATATAGCTGAGCTTTGTGCTCAAAAGGCCCTATCACGTTCCTACTTAAAGCTGGGCGCTTAGGTGGCGTTTTTAATGCCTGCTTCTACAACAAGCCCTTAACACGCCAGTAGTTAGCTAGGCTAGGTGAGGTGGCCTGGCCTTCCACAGGTACGCAGCCGTAGTGAAGAACCTAAGGGGCGTTATATACTCGTGCCTTGACGAGGGGGCCTTCTCAAGCAAGCTATCTTGGCTTAGGAGGCGCTTTAGGTACCGTAGCCTTGGCCTCCCACCCTGCATGCTTGAGCGCTACGGCCAGGTCGTGAGGGGCATGCTTGGGCCTAACCTAATAGAGCTCCACGCCCCCCTGCCTGGCCTAGAAGGCCTCATAAGTGCGTACTCAAGGATCCTCAAGCTAGGGCAAGATGTTATTGAGGCCTACTGCTTTGCATCCATCTACGTATCGCCATTGATGGTGCTTGGAGAAGGCTGCCTAGGTGCCCTAGGCCCCCTCATCATTGATAGGGTCTTAGTCGGTGGGGAGCTCACCGATAAGGATTACAAGCTACACATGAGGATAGCAGATTACACGGTCCTAGACTTCTACCTATGGGCTACCTCCTCTGCTCAAGAAGCAGTAATGGCCCTTTCTAGAGGCGAGGATATTAAAAGGCTGCTTGAGGAGCGAAGGGAGCGTATTGAGAAAGACAAGCATCGCTACTGGCGTATTATATCAGAGCAGGGGAGGCCATTAGTGCTATACCTTGATTTGCTCCCGCTCCTAGCTGCTAACCTAAGCCCTGAGGAGGCAGGCGAGCTTGTAAGGAGCTATGAGAGCTTGGTCCCTGCTACGTTAGCTATTGTCTCCGCTATTGTAATCTAATCAGCAACTCGGCTGAGGAAGAAGGCCAGCATCCCTTAGTGCTTTTCTAGTTACGCTCATTAACCTTAGCTCCTTCAGGGCCTTAAGGTCATGCCAGCAAGCATCTTCAACATCTGGGCCAGGCCTAACGGTTGTACTAAGGGGTGTAGCTCTAAAGCAGATGACGATGTAGTGATAACCAGGCCCTATTAAATTATAAACCCCAAGTAGCCTTTGTATTTCTATCTTGATCCCAGTTTCCTCAAGTGTTTCCCTTCTTGCAGCTTCCTCTGCAGTTTCTCCTAGCTCTATTAGGCCAGCAGGCAGGGACCAGCTATTTACCTCTGGCTCACGACCACGCCTTACCAGTAGCACGTGCCCTTGGTAGACGACCAGGGCTGATGCAGAGGGCACTGGCCTCCTCAAGGCACTAGGTATTCTGCTCAGAAGCCTTATAGGCCTCGCTAGGATGCCCTACTAACGGAGGGGTTCAGGATGCTTGGTCAAGCTACGATGGGGCTTGCCCTCTTAATCGCCTGGTTAGTTATGTACGTACTCCTACTGGCTGCCTGCGCCATGATATACAAGGCAGCTAAGGCTAGGGGATCAAGGGCTGAGGTCTGGCTCCTTGCCACGCTTATACCAGGCATCGTGGGGCTAGCTATCATGCTTGTCCCATTTATATTCCCGCAGGATCCAAGCACCATGTTCTGCACTATATTTGGCGTTCTCCTAACGGCCCTAGGGCCAATACTATACCTAGTGGTCGGGGGCGTGGCTAGCGATGCTGAGTAGGCGCCTCTTCGGCACGAATGGCATAAGGGGGGTTGCTAACGTAGAGCTGACGCCTGATTTCTGTGCTAAGGTTGGGCTAGCCGTGGGGACGTACTTTGAAGGTGGATCAGTGCTCATAGGGCGTGATGCTAGGCTAAGTGGCCCCATGATAGCCAGCGCCGTCATATCGGGCCTGCTAGCTGCTGGCTGCAAGGTCTATGATATGGGCCTGGCCCCCACGCCCATGATCCAGTTCGCAGTAAGGCACTTCGGGATGGATGGTGGCATCGTGATAACGGCCTCACATAACCCACCTGAGTACAATGGCATAAAGGTCCTAAGGCCAGACGGCATAGAGCTAAGCAGGGAGCAGGAGAAGGAGGTAGAGGAGATATTCTTTGAGCAGAAGCTAAGGCCTGCTAGCTGGTCTTCCCTAGGGGCCGTGAGGGCCCTCAAGGGTGCCCTAAAGGCCTACGTAAGGGCCATAGAAGAGCACGTAGATGTAGAAGCCATAAGGAAGGCCCACTTTAAGGTCGCATTAGATCCAGCAAATAGCGTTGGCGTACTGCCAGCCCTAGAGCTGCTAAACGACCTAGGCTGTAAGGTGGCCCTGGTAAATGGGGAGATAGATGGTCGCTTCCCAGGTAGGCACCCAGAGCCGAAGCCAGAGAACCTAGGGGCACTATCACAGCTTACTAGATCCTCAGGGGCTGATTTTGGCGTAGCTTACGATGGTGATGCAGATCGCTCCATATTTGTAGATGAGCTTGGCCGTATTCAGTGGGGCGATAAGTCCTTCGCCATAGTAGCTAAGTGGTTCTTAGCTAGGTGGCCTGGCGAGGAAGTAGTAACGCCAGTTAGCTCCTCAAGCCTCATAAGGGATGTAGTTGAAGCACATGGCGGTAAGGTAGTTTGGACGGCTGTTGGCAGCGTAGTAGTATCACATAAGATGCTGGAGATAGGCTCACGCCTTGGTGGTGAGGAGAACGGTGGTATCTTCTTTGGCCCCCACCAGCCAGTTAGGGATGGCCCCATGAGCACTGCCCTCATGCTCCAAATACTAACTGAAGAGCGCAGGCCCCTCTCAGCCCTAATGGATGAGCTACCTAAATACTACCTCATGAAGTCGTCTGTCAAGTGCCCACATGAGCTAAAGCCCGTAGTGCTTGAGAGGCTTAGGGAGGAATTTAAGCACATGAACCCACTTACGATAGATGGCATTAGGATCTGGTTTGATGATGGCTCTTCCATCCTCATGAGGCCCAGTGGGACAGAGCCCATATTCAGGCTTTATGCTGAAGCTAGGAGCGAGGAGAGGGTTAAGGAGGTAATAGAGGAGCACATGAGGATCGTAGAGGGCATCATTAGGGAAGCCAGCGTGAGGTGAGTAATTGGGCGCTAGGGGGCTTTACGTAAGGCCTGAGGACCTAGCTAATGAGGATGAGCGCTCTAAGATCACGATCTGCGTCGTTGGCCTTGATAGGGTAGGCCTCTCAATGGCCTGCCTCTGGGCTAGAGCAGGCTTCTCCGTCCTAGGTGCCGATATCAACCCAATTGTAGTATCAGCCGTGGCCTCAGGCCAGCCCCCTCTTGAGGAGCCAGGCCTTAAGGAGGCCTTAGCTAGCGCTACTGCCTCAGGGAGGCTTAGGGCCACTACGGAGGTAAGGGAAGCTGCTGCGAGGGCAGATCTAGTGGATATAACTACCTCAGCCCAAGTAGATGAGCTTAGAAGGCCAGATTACGCCCCCGTGGTGAGGGCGTGCCGTGAGGTAGGCCTTGGCCTTAGGGAAGGCACCCTGGTCCTCCTAGAGGGCGCTCTAGCACCTGGCACGACAGAGGAGCTCCTGAAGCCAGTGCTTGAGGAGGCCTCTGGCCTTAAGGTAGGCCAAGACCTAGGCCTTGCCTATAGCCCAGCGAGGGCTAGGAGCGGTAGCGTGCTAAGGGACCTAGCCTCCCGCCCAAGGGCCCTGGGGGCCTATGATAGCGGTAGCCTAAGGGCAGCTAGGGCATTCCTAGCGACTACCACACGAGGAGGGGTAATCACCGTTTCTAGCATTAGGGAGGCAGAGGCCGTGAGGCTATTTGAGGACCTAGCTTGCCTTGCTGAAATGGCCTTAGCAAATGAGCTCGCCATGTTCTGCTACAAGGCAGGCTTGAACCTCGCTGAGATCGCTAGGGCAGCAGGCCTAGGCCCCCTTAGGCCAGGGCTAGCAGGTGGCCAGCAGTTGGTAAGCCAAGCCCTAATCCTAGCTAAGGCAGAGGAGCTTGGCCTTAAGCTCAAGCTCGTGAAGGCAGCTCAAGCAGTAAACGACATGGTAGTTAAGCACGCCCTCAGGCTGCTAAGGGATGCGCTAAGGGAGCTTGGCTTAAGCATGAGGAGGTCGGTTGTAGCCGTTTTAGGCGTGAGCAACAGGCCAGATGTAAAGGACCCAGAGGGCTCAAGGTCAGCTGACCTAGTGAAGGCCCTCATGGGCAGGTGTAGGGAGGTCCGTGCCTACGACCCGTACTTCAGGAGCTCAGAGCTCAAGGCCCTTGGCTACCCAGCCTCAAACACGCTTGTGGAGGCAGTGGAAGGCGCTAACTGCCTTCTGATAGCTACTGGCCACACGAAGTTCAAGGAGCTCCCCCTAGAGGGCATACGCTCCCACATGGCCGAGAGGGCTGCCATAGTAGATCTAGCAGGCGTAGTTGAGCCCAGCAGGGCCATTAGGGCAGGCTTCACCTACAGATCCCTTGGGCAGGGCAAGGCTGGGGATTAAGCTGAAATCCTTATATCAAGCCCCTCCGACCAGGAGCTTGGCTAGGAGCCCGGTGGTGTAGTGGAAGCATGGCGGGCTTTGGCCCCGCAGGTCGTGGGTTCGAATCCCACCCGGGCTACCACCCCTAAATCGTCGGTGCCTACTCCCACTATCCTGGGGTAGGGGCTAACCGTGGCCTTATTGGGCTAGGTGCTAAGCAAGGGCTAAATAGGGTTGTCAGCCCGCTCCTAGAGGAGGCAGGAGGGCTTGATAAGGAGGCTATCTATTAAGAACTTCAAGTCCGTGAGGCAATTATGGATTGAGTGTAGGCGTGTTAATATCTTCATAGGGGAGCCAAACACGGGCAAGTCAAACATACTTGAGGCCCTTGGCCTCATCTCCATGATGGCCTTCAGGGACCACCCAGAGCTCTTCGTTAGGGTCAGGGAGCCACACCAGCTCTTTTACAACTACAACGTGAGGGAGGAGATTAGGGTATCACTTGATGAGCATAAAGTAGTCGGGCGGTTTACCAGGGAAGGATACGCCTCCTTCTATGATGAAGGAAGGGGATTTCTGATGGCCATAAGGCCTGATGGGAAGCAGTTTTCAAGAGCCCCGCCCATTTCCTCATCCATTAGATTCTACCGCTTCAAATCTGATGTGAAGTTTAGGAAGAGTGATGAAACCTTCCTTCTTCCTCCCTGTGGGAGCAACCTGCCCTCGGTCCTGATGCTTAACCCCTCCCTACGCCAGATGGTATACGACATACTTGAGGATTATGGTCAGAGGCTGGCTGTGGACCCGCACGAGCCATCCCTGAGCGTGGCTTGGGAGCTAGAGGGCGTCCTCCAGCTCCTGCCATACGAGCTTGCCTCGGACACGCTGAGGCGCTTCATATTTCACC
>DQYM01000081.1 GCA_011040545.1 Candidatus Bathyarchaeota archaeon
CGAAGGAAGTAGGGCCTGAGGCTATTCCTGCCATAAAGGTTAGCTCAAGGATACTGAAGAAGCTAGGTGAGAGGGAGATAGTGCTCTAGGGCGCCATGCCTAAAGCCTAATCAGGGGGAGGAGTTCCAGCCTATCCCCATTGCTTAGCCTAGCTGAGAGGCCACCAAGGACATCTACATCACGCCCATTTAGGAGTATGAGGAAGTTGGTCCTTGGGTCGCCTGTATCAGGATCAAATATAATGGCCTCTAGGCCCTCCACCTGCCTGCAGAGGGCCCTGAGGGCCTGGAGCACGCTAGCCCCCTCCTCAAGCCCTAAGCTCAGCTCATCCCTGCCAACGAGCCAGGCTAGGGGGCCGTGGAGGCGAACTAAGACCTGCAAGGCCATCACTCCAGTATTATAATGGGCTCCTCATACCTACGCCCATCCACTACGCTGCCTGGCGGTAGGCACCTGGCCCTCTTGGAAGCCACAAGCTCCCTGAAGGCCTCCTCTAGAGCCTGCCTTGGCCCCCCAGCCCTCAGGAGGCCTAAGGGCACGTTTAAGAAGAGGGGCCTATTCGGTATGATGTGCCTAGTGGTCTTATGTGGGAACACCTGGCCAGAGAGGGCTATTGATAGCACATCTTGCTTCAGCACTTTAGGCGTCATTAGGACAGCATCTACCTCACCAGCTGAGAGCTTTCGCATGGCATCTTCTTCATCCTCAAATTCAACTTCAATGCCAATTTTCCTTAAGGCTGTTTCAAGTAGCTCTACTAGCTCCCAGGCCTCACGCTTATCATCAAATTCTGCTATTAGGCTAATGAACTCCCTCCCATCTGTTAGTGCTAGGGCTATTGGTGGCACTCCTACCTCATCTGGCCTTAAGCTCTGGCGTTCCTTAAGGACAAAGCCGAACTCATGACTTAAGCGATCTACTAAGGCCCTGAGGGAGCTTAGGCCCCTCAGCGTCCTATACCAACAGCCTAGCCTTATGCTTGGGTCCTTGTAGTCCACTAGGCACGCTGCTGCCCACCTGCAGTTCAAGGCCCTAAGGGCCTCTACCCTATGCGTTCCATCTAGGACGACCAGGCTAGCCTCATCTACTATGATTGGGTGCTTTAGCACGCTATCACGCTCAATTTCACGCATGAGGGAGAGGAGCAGCTCTGGCACGGTTTCCTCATGGTGCTTAACATCATCTACGTCCACGAGGGCTAGCTTGAGGCCAGAGGGGCCAGGCACCACTATGGGCGAGGACCCCTCATCGCTCACCCTTACCCCTCCCAAGCACCCTCTGGACGACACGGGCAGCAAGCTTAACGGCACTAGAGGCCAGCCTGTAGGCCTCAGCTGGATCATCTGTTTCAGATATAGCCTGTATGAGGCGCTCTGTGGCCATGAGGAGGCCTATTACCCTATCTGAAGGTGCCCTGTGCTCAATGATGGCATCCATGACCAACATCTCAAGGGCCTGAGCGCTGCCTAAGCAGTGGTAGATGCAGGCTTGTGCCTTCCTAGCAGCCTCAAGGGAGAACATGAGCGAGAGGGCGGGCTCATCCTTGGCTAGGCTTAGCTCAGCCCTAGCCTCCCTTAAGTACCTAAGCGCCCATCCCCTGCTAGTTAGATCTATGAGTTCCATCCCCGAGCACTCTTCCCATAAGGTGCTTAAAGGGGAGCTTAAAAGCCTAGCTACTCCTCCTCGGCCCCCGTCTCGCCTACTGGCAGCTCAACGAGGCCCTTAGATATCAGGCGGGTTATGTAGCCAGCTATTCGGTTCCTCACACGCTTAGAGGCCCCCTCAAGCAGCAGGGCCACCATGCGCTTGTTGTGCTCAAAATTATTCGTGAACTTATCTGGGTAGGTAGCTAGGAGCTCCTCAGCCGTCCTCTTTATCAGCCTTGGCCTGACCTTGCCCATCCACGCTCCACCCGCACTACCGCTCCAGCACGCTAGTCCTTTTATCCCTTTCGTGCTAGGCACCAGCTCCATCAGGATGGTAATCCTAGTAGGCCAGGCCTCCTGCTAGGGGCCTGCAGATAGCCAAATGGTGCTACGCCATGCCATGCCCATCCTACGTTTCAAGTGCTGAAACGTAGTATTGTGTAGCTTATGCTAATCTATGGCAAGGCATAGTGCTCTGCGTGTAATGTTACCCTGTGAGGGGCTGTGAAAGTCTAGAGCACATGCACTAAGACCAAAAAACTTAAATACCCTTCCTCTCCAAGGGATATGCGAGGGGGTAGATGGGCATGCCCAGGGGCGAGCTATCTAGGGCTGCTGCCTGGAGGCTCTGCAAGAAGGCTGGTGCTGAGAGGGTCAGCCGTGCTGCTGCTCGCAAGCTAGCTGAGATACTAGAGGAAGTTGGCCTTAGGATCGCCCAGGAGGCCCTCGGCTACGCCACGCACGCTGGCCGTAAGACCATCAAGGAAGAGGATATAATCGTAGCTGCCAAGAAGCTAGTCGGTATCCCTTAGGCGCTGGGCCATAGCTGACCAAGCTACCCCTCTATTTTTTATTTGCCATGCCCTGATCTGTGGTATGCAAGTGGTATCTAGGTAGGGCATTCGCTAGCTCTCTACCAGCTGCAGTTAGCATATAGGGCCTTCGCTCCCTTCTATTTCCACCAGTAATAAGGCCTAGCTCCCTCAGCTTCCTTAGGTTCCACTTCACAGTTGAGAGGGGCATGTTATATCGGCCTGCTATCCGCTTAGCTAGGCCAGTTAGCGTTAGGCCAGTGCCCTCACACTCCCTTGCCTCTGCTAAGATGAGCTTCTGGGTTGGCGTGAGCTTAGATGAAGCAATCCTGATGAACATAGAGCGCCAGTATGCTGGGCCTGGATCCTGCTGGTTGAGGAGCCTTGATAGCACTAGCCTAAGGGCTGCCGCCAGGCCTGACCCTCATAACCCTCCTACCCACTGGGGAGGGCCAGCTATAGCTCATAAGCATTTCCTCAATAGTGCCCCTAGGCCCAAGGGGAGGTGGGCAGCTCATCATGGAGCCCTAGGGCCACAGGCCCTCAGGACCCCACGGCAGCCATCATAGCCTGTCGCCTGCCCGACCGACCCCCCATCACAGGCGGGAGCCCTCAAGGGCCCTCAGGGGGCGTGGGAAGGCAGGCCCTATGGCTCGTGCTCTACTTAGCGGGGGGCATGATAAGCATTTTCCCTTCTTAGCACTCCCATTCCTACTCTAGGACATCTATAACGACCATGTTCTTATCCACTAGGACGCTTATTGGATCGCCAATATCCTTGGCCAGCAGTAGGTAGACATCCTCTGGGTCTAGGAGCTCTACCTTAGCTAGCACGTGGACCACGCTGCCGTTCTCAAGCCTTATGTCAAGCCAGATGCGGGTGTTCCCACCTTCAACGTACTCGTGCTTGCCGACCAGCGTGCCACTCACCGTTATGTAGCGCTCTACCTCACGGCCAACTAAGGAGTAGGCCATCACAATGGCCTCCCTTAGGCCCCCGACCTCCGCACAGTCCACCCTGATGAGGCGCCTATCCGTTGCCCTAACTAGTGCGAAGTAGGTTGGGTAGTAGTGGCCATCCTGTACTATGAATATCGGTATGTGGTAGTAGAGGTCCGAGCCTATCCTGTAGAGCAGGGCTAGTGGCGTGGAGTAGTGGCCAGCTGGTAGCTCTGGCAAGCCTGCCTTAGCAACTGCCTTGGCCTCAGATGGCGATATCAAGGCTAGGTGGTCTAGGCTATACAGGTATAGGCCATCCCGCCTGGCGATTATGACGAGCTCCAGCAGGCTTGGGTTCCTCTTGTTCTGGAATAAGTAAACGCCCACGAGCTCGCCATTGGGCCACAGCTGGTACCTAAGGCCCTGTGGCTCAGCTGGCTCAGCAGAGCGATCTGAGTAGTACGGTAGGCCATTCCAGAAGTTCAGCTCATTATCGGCTGTCCACCTAAACGAGCCGAAGGCAGCGCCCATGGCCTCAAGCCACTCCTCATCCCAGCGCTGGACGACCCAATCTGGTGCTTCATCTGGCCTGTACTGGCCCAGCAGGGCACCCGTCCTTGGATCCCAGATGTGGACCATTGGGTCCGTGAGGGGGCCAAATGGGACCTCGTAGTAGCTGGTCGTAACGTATACAAGGCCATTGTGCTCTGGGCTCCAGGTTAGGTAGGCCCTCGTGAAGGTTCGGCTTGGGAATAGATCTTGGGCGTGAACCCTTATGTCCCTATCAAACCAGAGGCCCTCCCCGTACATCGCCTTAAGCGGTACTACCTCTGCCCTCTCACCAGTAGCATCTGTTATGGGTACTACTATGGCCTCCCTTATCCTATTGCTATCGCCGAGGAGGAGGGAGCCAAATAGCGGGGGCTCGCTTATGGTAGCTATCCAGCATAGCTCACCACCGTACATGCCTAAGTGAACGCTTGTTACCAAGGAGGCAGCACTTGTCTTCTTCACCTCAGCTATTGAGCGTGCTATCTCGCTCGTAGTTACCCTAAGCTGATCTGGATCTACCTCTGGGAATATATCTACGGAGCCAACCCCGACCTCCTTGAAGTAGCTGAGCATGTGGTTAGCCCTTGAGAAATCCACGGCCCTAAATGCTAGTGGCACGCCTATTGGGCCAGCTGCGATGACGACCAAAATAGCTAAAACTACAATCGCCTTCACTAGCCTCTTGCTCATCACCTTCTTTATCATCTCCCTTGCTGGCCTCTTAGCTAGCAGCCCCCTTAGGCTTGGCACGCCTAGCTTTGCCATCCTCCTCGCAAGCCATCGGCCTGCCAGTACTATGGCGGCGAGGGCGAGCAGCCTAATGGGCACGAGCCAGAGCAAGTATATGTGGATGGGCATGAATATGGTAGAACAGCCGTGGAAGTAGCCTATGATGGCTAATATGGCAGCTAGGCCTAGGTAAGCCCTGTAGCCTAGCCCCTGCCCTGGCCTAACCTCGCTTACCAGGCGGGCTACATACCATACGTCAAGCAGCAAGCTCAGCCAAGCTCCCATGGTGATGAATAGTAGGGCTAGCATGCTCCCTCCCCTTGGGCTAGCTGACCACGCCATCCTTATAAGAACTAACGGGCAACACCACTTGCCCTAGAGCAGCCTTAAATGGCCTTAGAGGTGGCCAAGGGGTGGTGGAGCGTGGTGAGAGAGCTACCAAAGGAATACAATCCAAAGGCGGTGGAGCCCAAGTGGCAGGAGTTCTGGGAGAAGGAAGGCATCTACAGGTACGATTGGGAGGACACGGAGAGGCCCGTGTTCTCAATTGATACGCCACCACCATACCCATCTGGCGACTTCCACATGGGGAATGTGCTTAACTGGACGTATTTTGATGTTGTAGCCCGTTACAAGCGTATGAGGGGCTACAACGTCTTCTTCCCACAGGGCTGGGACTGCCATGGCCTGCCGACTGAGGTGCGTGTTGAGCGTAAGTACGGCATAACCAAGACGCAAGTCCCTCCCGATGAGTTCAGGCGCCTCTGCGTGGAGTTCGTGGAGGAGAACATAAGGGCCATGAAGAAGGATATGAAGCGCCTTGGCTTCTCCATGGATTGGAGCCTAGAGTACAAGACCATGGATCCCGATTACTGGCGTAGGACCCAGCTCTCCTTTGTGCTCCTGTACAAGAAGGGCCTCATCTACAGGGCCAAGCACCCAGTGCTGTGGTGCCCTAGGTGCCGAACGGCCATAGCAGATGCTGAGGTTGAGCACGAGACTAGGAAGGGCAAGCTGTACTACATACGCTTTAAGCTCGTTGGTGGCCAGGGGGAGCACTTGACCATAGCTACTACTAGGCCAGAGCTAATACCTGCTTGCGTAGCC
>DQYM01000243.1 GCA_011040545.1 Candidatus Bathyarchaeota archaeon
AACCGAAGAAGGCCATTAGCCCCTCGCCAGCTAGGAGCTCCGCCTCCTTAACGCCGAGGACCTTGAGCACCCTCATGGCAGCAGGCACGACCTGCTTCTTAACGTAGTAATCCAGGTCTATCTGGTCGTAATCAACCATGAAGTACGGCATGGCCCTCTCGTATAGCTTGCCTGAGCCCTTCACTATGACATAGCCTATCTTATCGCCTACTGAGACATCCCAGCCCTCCTCCATCATTATCTCAGCTGCCTTAACGTGGGCTGAGCGGACCTTGTACTCCTCTGGCCTCCTAGTTAGCTCCTCCCAGATCACCAGGTCCTTTAGGGGCACCTTCCCAGCCCTCAGCTTTGCTATCCAATCCCTAACGAACCTAACGGCCTTGCTACGGGCCTCCCTAGGCGACTTGGCCTTTAGGATTATCTCTAGGACCCCCTTCTGCACCTTCTTAGCTATGCCAGACCAATCGCCCCTCACGGCCTCTAGGCCAACTATCTCAAGCCTCCCATCTGGCAGGAGGCCACAGTACCGCTTCTTGGCCTCTGTAAATAGAACACGCACGAATACCTCATCTGGCTTTATCTTAAGGCCGAATTCCTCCTCAACAGCCTTAAGGAAGCGCTCTACCTTCTCAGGCTCATACTTCACGAAGACGCTATCTGTATCGCCATATATCAGCTCTATTCCCATCTCCTTCGCCATCTCTATCGTCCTCCTTATCGTGTACCTACCCCAGGCTGCAGCGCTCTCAGCTACTGGCTTTAGGTACCAGCGTGCCCCAAGCCAGCCTGCGTAGCCATAGGTGGCGTTTGCTACTACCTTCAGGGCCTTCTGCCTAGCGTCCAACAGCCTGTACAGGGGGTCATCTGGCTTGAGGGCCTTCAAGCGCTCCTTAATCTCATCCCTAGCGCTTACCAAAACGGAGAGCACCTCCTTGTAGAGGCCAGGTGGCTCCTTCCTGAACCTATGCCCTACGTCTGGTGCTACGTTCACGCCCTCTGGTGGCTCTGGCTCATCTGGTGGCACGTATGTATCTGGCGATACGTTCTTCTGTATCATTATGCTTGGGTATAGGCTCTTGTAGTCTAGCACGGCTATCTGCTCGTGGATGCCTGGCCTGGGCTTAAGGACCATGCCCCCTACGTACGGCATCCTCTTCCTCTCTGCCCTCTTTGGCACTAGCTCGCCCCTCTTCCTCGCAGCCCTTATCAATGTCCATTCTACCCTAAATCCAACGGCTGCGGTAAGGACGTGGTCCAGCGGTATGCCCGTTAGGTTCGCAAGCTGGACGGCAAAACCAAGGGTAGAGCAACCTATCCCCATGACGCAGCGGGCGTTATCACGGGCGTACTCAATTAGCTTCTCCCTCCTGCCCTCGTCCTCCCAGTAGAGCTTCACATCGGGAGGATCTAGCACCTCCCTGCCCTCTAGTGGCATAACGCCTAAGTAATCAGCTACGTTCTCAAGCGTCTTCACCTTAACCGCTGGTAAGTCCTTCTCTGCGAAGTCGTATAGGTCCACGTTCGCACGGCCAGTTATGGATACATGGCCGTAAACGCTCGTATGGGGCTCAACGCCCGTCCTGCCAACTGGTAGCTCAAGGCCAAGGACTTTTGCCCTCTCCACTAGGTATGGCCATAGCCTATCATTTGAGCGGAAGCCAAATATTATATCTGGGTCGTAGGAGCGTATGAGGCTGCAGAAGCCTTCTATTACATGCCTATCATCTTCATCTTCCGCTACGAAGACATGCATGTCCCCCTCGCCAGTTATGGCTGCTAGCACGACCACGGGATGCTCCCTTGGCCTTGGAGATCCACGTGGGCTGTAGGCAACCATGTAGAAGGCCATCATACGTAGGTCGGGGAGCTCGTGCTCCTCAGGCAGGAGCTCAGGCCCCTCAACTACCTCAAAGACAGCATCTACCTGGGGCCTGGGCTCAAGCTCAATGGGCCTTACCTTAGCTACATGCCAGCCACATGGCCTTAGCCCCTTATCTATCATGTAGGACATGGAGTACCTTATGTCGTCCTCAAGGCACTCCTTCACAACTGGGAGCTTAGCTACCTTCTTAGCGTATTTCTCAAGCTCCTCTGGGTCCCTGCATGTTATCTTAATGGCCTTGACTGGCCTCCCGAATAGCTTGCGCTCTACGAGTTCTACATCAATTACGTGGGGAAGGGATTTACAGAAATCCCTCACGGCCCTTAGTGCCTCCTCTGGGCCTGCCCCCTCCTCTAGCACTGCGTAGAAGTATGGCCTGTAGCCCCTATCTACAAGCAGGACACGCCTCCCAGCCCCATCTATGCCCCAGAGCCAGACCTCAGGCTCGTGCTCAACGACCTCGTAGTTTATGTCTAGGAGCCAGAACTTGCACTCGCTCACCGACATCCCTAGGTGATCGGGGGCAGGGGCAGCTTATAAGGCTCTCCTACGTGCCCAAGTAGCCTTAAGCCCAGGATGCTCCCAGTTGCCTGGCCGTAAGCTAGCCTTATCTAGGCTCGTGGGGACTAGCAGATGGTGGGCTACCTTGAGCACAGCTAAGAAGGTCGCTATAGCCCTGCTAGGCCTAATAGCAATTGGGGCTGCTGGGCTAGGTGCCTACTATGTGCTAACTGGCAAGCTACCATTTGAGCCTGAGGTGCTCTGGATCAAGCATGAGTGGGGGGCCATAAGTGAGGACTTCACTGAGATAAGGACTACGGTGGCCATAAGGAACCCAAACCCCGTGCCAGCTAGGCTTAAGAGCATGGGCTATACTATCTACATGAATGGCCTCCCAATGGCATCGGGCTCTTCCGTGCAGGAAGTGGATATACCAGCTAATGGCGTGGCTGAGATCGAGCTCTCCACGCTCCTAAACAACTCCATGATACCCTTATGGTGGGTAAGCCACGTGGGGCACGGCGAGCACACGGAGGTCTACATCAAGGGCTCAGCTACTGTTGCCGTGCTTGGCATTAGCTTCACCATACCCATTGAGGCATCCTACGATGTCAAGACGGATATAGCGGGCTCCCTCAGCACGGATGAGCCAAGGGAGGTAGATATAATAAGTAGCCCAGTCCGCATCTACGTAGTCATAAGGAGCATACATACGTTCTGGGGCGATGTAACAGCTGAGTGGACGCAGGCGGTACATAGGGTGGTCGTGGAGAACCCAAATGACATGGCCCTAGTGGTGAGCTCCATGAGGTACGAGGTCGTAGCTACTTGGCCAGAGCCATCTAGGCCAGTTTACCTAGCCCTAGGCAGCCAGCCCCTAAACGCCCTCCTGGGGCCTGGGGATACCATTGAGCTAACCCTCACTACCTACCTAAACAACACGGCCCTTAGGGATTGGTGGGTAGGGCACGTAGGGCATGGCGAGGCCACTACCGTGGTCGTGAGGGTATATGCTACATTTGAGGTAGAGCTCCCATTTGGCTACTACGAGCAAGAGCTCCTCATCTATGAGGGCGAGTACGAGCTAACGACCAACGTACTAGGGCAAGGCTGAGCTGGAGCCGGGGCCGGGATTTGAACCCGGGTAAGCGGGTCTGCAGCCCGCCGCCTGGACCTCTCGGCCACCCCGGCTTCTCCTAGCCACGAGGTCGGGGAGATATTAAGGCTTTCCCTAGCCCCTGCCTACCTCTTCCTCTCTATCCTCTTCCAGCGTAGGTTCTTGCTCTTGCAGCGCCTGCACTTCTTGGCCGTTGGGGCATTCCTCGCCCCGCACTCTCGGCATATCTTTACCTTAAGCCTCCTAGCTTGAGCGATGGCTATCTTCACTGGATCCCTAAGGGGCATAGTAGCTCCCCTCCACTCCCCCTGGCCCATGAGGGGCCTTTTATATCTTGTGCTCTAGCCCAGCACTTATAAGGTCCAGCGCCCCTCAAAATAGGTGCTTAGTATTGGAGGGTACGGGCACTAGGGTACTGAAGCCCAGCCCTAAGATGAAGAAGCTATACTGGACCTACTATGCCCTCGTGGTCGTGCCCTGCCTCCTAGCCTTTCTCATACCTACCCTCGTGGCCATCTCGTTTGTTAGAGCTGATCTACTCACGGCCACCGTAATGCTCCTCGGGGTGCTTGCCCCCTTCATCTTGGCCACGCTCGTAGTTGCCTACTGGATAGGCGCTTACTATGAGAGGGCCAAGTTCGTGCTAACCGAGGATGAGGTCGTAGTTGAGAGGGGCGTGTGGTGGAGGCATAAGAGCGTGGTTCCATATGATAGGATAACGAACGTAGGCATCATACAGGGGCCTATCTCACGCCTCTACGGCCTCGCTACCGTTAGGGTCCACACTGCAGGCTACCACGCCGTATCTGGTGGTGCAGGTGGCGTGCCCGTGGCTGAGGCAGAGATATTCCATGTGGAGAACGCAGATGTGATAGCTGATGAGGTAATGGCCAAGGTAAGGGAGAAGGCCCCTCTAGCCGTTGAAGCTGCACCAGGGGCAGCTATTACTACGCCAAGGGCCTTAATGGACATACTAGCTGAGCTGAAGCACATAAGGGAGATACTTGAGGAACAGGGAGGCAGGTGAAAAGGCTAGCTCCCCCTAGTCGTGGGCATAGCATATCCTGGCGAAGCCTTCGCCAACGGCATCTATACGACCAAAGCCATAGCGGACTAGCTGAACGAGGGATCCAACCCCCTCCCTAGCTAGGCCAGGCTCACCAAGGCCCGTTACGCTCCCATCTGGCCTTAGGACCTCAACCTCTATGTTGCTTTCTACTGGGAGCCAGTGTATGAAAGGCGCCTTCCCCTCCCTAGCAATATGGTGTGGCTCGCTGTGGAACTGGGCTTTAACCTCGTGCTCGCTGACCTCTAAGACCTCAACATTAAATAGCCCTATGAGCCTCACGAGCTGGCCAGGCTCCATGCTAGCTGCATCTGGGCCAGATACCAGCAGCTTAGCCACACCGCCTTGGCATGCTACCTCAAGGCGCCTCAGGCCCCTATCTGGCCTATCTGGGTGGAGAGGGAGCTCTGCTACATACATCTCCTTTGGGCAGCCTAGGACGGTAAGCCTAACTGGATCCCACACGAAGAAGTAGCGATTTGCTACTGGATCAATTACCTTGCGGTTTATAGCGTAGAGGTTCTCCCAGCTTATGGTTATATCTGCTGCCTTTGGCCCTATATCAAGCATGAGGCGCTTAATGGCCTCAGGCATTATGCCACGCCTCCTAAGAGCCCTGAGGGTAGCGAGGCGCACATCATCGTAGCCCGTGTAGAGGCCCTTCTGGACGCCTGCTACAATCTTTGACTTACTTAGGATAGCGCCAGTTATCTTAAGGCGCCCATAATGTATGGCCTCTGGGTAGCGCCAGCCCAGGTGGGCGTAGAGGTAGCGCTGCCTCATCTCATTCACGAGGTGCTCCTTGCCCCTTATGATGTGCGATATGGCCATTAAGTGGTCGTCTATACCGCAGGCGAAGTTGTAGAGGGGCCAGACACGGTAGCCCTTCTCACGCACCTCTGGCCTTGGGTGCGGGTGCTTCTCGGGATCTATGATGCGTAGTGCTGGCCAATCCCTTACGGCTGGGTTTGGGTGTGTTAGGTCGGTCTTTACACGCACGACTGCCTCCCCCTCGCCATAAGTTCCATCTAGCATCCACTCCCAACGCTCAAGGTGCTCTTCTGGACTAAGCCCTCGGCATGGGCAGGGCTTGCAGGCCATTACG
>DQYM01000229.1 GCA_011040545.1 Candidatus Bathyarchaeota archaeon
CCTGCTTCTTCCCCCTCTGGGAGTGCCACTGGGAGGACGGGGAGCAGATCTACCAGCTGACGGGCCCGAGCAGGCTGATCGCAGAGGTCCCAGAGCTCAAGCTGCCAGTCGAGTACTACCTGGCCGTCCAGGGGAGGTTCTCGCACCTCTTCAGGCCCAAGAGGCTAGACCAGCTCATAGCTGAGATACAGTCTGAGGTGGACGCTAACTGGAAACTATTATTAAGAAGGGCGGGGATGGCGTGAGGAGGCGGGAGTAATTGGCCGAGGAAGGCCTGCTCGGGTTTGAGGAAACGCTCGGTAAGAAGGTCGTGGAAGCTGGGCTCTGCGCTGGCTGTGGCTCTTGCGTCCTCAACTGCCCCTTCTGGGTCATAGGCTTCAGGGAGGGGAGGCCCCAGCTCATAGAGGAGTGCCCCGTCTGCGGGGTGTGCTCTCAGGTCTGCCCAAGGTATGAGTTCGATGTGGGGAGGGTGGAGGAATTCGCCTTTGGGAGGGAGCGCAAGCCAGATGAGCTGTTTGGGGTCGTGAGGGAGGGGGGCCTTGTCCTCGCTAGGTCGAAGGACCCGAGGGTGTTGGAGGTCTGCCAGGACGGGGGGCTCGTGAGCTCCCTGCTCATAACGGCTGTCGAGAAAAAGCTCGTGAAAGGGGCCATATTATCGGGCGTGAAGGAGGGCATGCCCTTCTACCCTGACGTGAGGGTGGCCTACTCCAGGGAGGAGATACTGGCCTGCGCTGGGAGCAGGTATTCCTTCTCAGATAGGCTCGTCTTCGGCATGGGCCTGGCAGGCGCCTACTGGCTGGCCGAGAAGGTAAAGGACAGGGAGGCCCACTTCGCCTTCGTGGGCCTGCCCTGCCAGGTCCAGGCCGTGAGGCTAATGCAGATGCTCCCCAACCCACCCGTGAGCTGGTCGGAGGCCATAAGATACGTGATAGGGCTCTTCTGCACTGAGACCTTCACCTACGAGGGCCTCAAGTCCTACCTGGCCAGCCATGGGATAGAGCTGGACCAGGTGAGGAAGACGAACATAAAGGCAGGGGAGTTCGTGGTGGAGCTGAAGACGGGGGAGGTCAGGGAGCTGGACCTCAAGCCCCTCCTCCAGCACAGGAGGGAGGGCTGCAACGTCTGCTGGGATTTCTCGGCTGAGTTCGCTGACATCTCAGTTGGCAGCCTGGGCCTTAGGGGCTGGAACATAGCTATAATAAGGTCTGAGAGGGGGGAGGAGCTCTTCTCAACAGCGAGGGAGGCTGGCTTGATAGAAACTAGGCCAGTTGAGGAGGAGCCCCATGTGCTTAAAGTGCTTAGTAGGCTAACACGCTTGAAGAGGAAGCGAGGGGCCGAGGCTATATCACGTGCCCGTAGTGGTAATTAAGCCTAGAGGTCCTATCTGCAAGCTAGGTAGAGCAACGCCATGCGTGCCCAGCTAGCCTATGATACGGTCATAGTTAGGTTCGGGCCAGAGATAGGCGTTAAGAGCAGGCCAGTAAGGCTGAGGTATGAGAAGCTCGTGGTAAGGCACGTGAGGAAGGCCCTAAGGCGAAGGGGGATCCCATTTTCTGCCCTTAAGTATGAGTTTGGGAGGCTATTTGTTTTTACAACAGAGGCAGTTGAGGCAGCAGAGGCAATATCGCATGTCTTCGGTGTTTCATCTACTTCCCCAGCTATTTCAACTAAGCCAGAGCTAAGCGATATAGTATCAACTGGCCTAGAGCTAGCTAAGGCCCTCTTATCAAGCGGCATGAGCTTTGCCGTAAGGTGTAGGAGGGCTGCTGAGCACCCATTTACAAGCCTAGATGTATGCAGGGCGCTTGGGGACCGCATACTAAGTGAGCTAGGCCACCTAGGCTTGAAGGTGGACCTGGAGAGGCCAGATAAGGTGATTTCAGTGGAGGTCCGTGAGGATAGGGCCTATGTATTCTCAGATACCTACGAGGGCGTTGGAGGTTACCCGCTTGGCGTCCAGGGGAAGGTGGTCTGCCTCCTAAGCGGCGGCATAGACTCGCCAGTTGCCTGCTGGCTAGCCATGAGGAGGGGCTGCCTCCCAGTCCTCCTGCACTTTGACATAAGGCCCTTCACGGATGATAGGCTCGTTGAGAAGGCCATTGAGCTAGCTCGGATACTGGCCAGCTGGTCCCTTGGGGCCATGAAGCACATCTACATCGTACCACATGGCCAGGCCCTAGCTAGGATAAGGGAGAGCTGCCCAGAGGGGCTTACGTGCATCCTCTGCAAGCGCCTCATGCTCCGTGTAGCAGGTCGCCTGGCCCTAGCTGAGGGGGCAGATGGCCTAGTGCTAGGCGATGCCATAGGTGAGCAGGCGAGCCAAACGCTGAGGAACATGCGGGTAATAGATAGCGCCCTGCCTGGCTTGGCCATCCTAAGGCCCCTCCTGTGCTTTGATAAAGATGAGACCGTGAGGTTAGCCAGGCGGATAGGCACCTACGAGATCTCAAGTAGGCCAGATGGTGGGTGCTCAGCTGCGCCTAGGAAGCCAACCACGAGGGCTAGGCTAAGCGATGTGGTCAAGGCCGAGGAGGGGCTAGGCGTGGAGGACCTCATCAGTAGCGCCCTCTCAGGCGCTAAGAAGGTCCGCATCAGGGCTTAATGGCCAGGCGTGCGTGGCCCCAGGCGCATGGGCTGCTAGGCAGGGGCTTGGAAAGCGTTATAATAACGGCCTCTTAGGCCCGCCTCGGTGTGAACATGGGTGAGGGAAGGCCAATTAAGGTTGGCGTGGCCAAGGTGGGCAACATAGGTGCCTCGGTGCTGCTTGACATCCTATTGGATGAGAGGGCAGATAGGGGCGATATAGTAATCCGTGTCGTGGGCTCTGGCCCAAAGTTAATGCCAGAGGAGGTAAAGGAGGTCGTTAGCAAGCTCCTTGAGCTTGAGCCAGACCTAGTGCTAATAGCTAGCCCAAATGCTGCCCTACCTGGGCCAAGCGCTGGCCGTGAGCTACTGGCTAAGGCTGGCGTGCCGACCATAGTCATATCAGATGCACCTGGCAAGAAGGCCGTGAAGGATATTGAGGAGAAGGGCATGGGCTACATCATAATACCAGCCGACTCCATGATAGGTGCTAGGCGTGAGTTCCTAGACCCAACTGAGATGGCCATATACAACGCTGACCTGCTGAAGGTGCTAGCCTGCACGGGCGTCTTCCACGCCCTCGTGGAGGCCATAGATAAGGCCATATCTGATTTGAAGGCTGGCCGTGAGCCCGAGCTACCTAAGCTCATCTTAGGCCGTGATGAGGCCGTGAGGGCTGCTCGCTTCTCAAACCCGTATGCGAGGGCAAAGGCCATGGCTGCCTACGAGATGGCTGCTAAGGTCGCCGACCTAACGGTTGAGGGCTGCTTCAAGGTAAGGGAGTGGGAGCACTACACGCACATAGTTGCTGCTGCCCACGAGATGATGAGGCAAGCTGCTAAGCTAGCTGAGGAGGCCCGTGAGATGGAGAAGCAAGGTGATACCGTGTTCAGGGCACCACACAACAAGAAGGGGATGCTGCTTAGGAAGACAAAGCTCATTGAGAAGCCAAGGAAGGTGGAGGTGGAGGGGCAGGTTGGAGGGCAAGCAGAAGCTTGATGTCGTACTTATAACTGGTCGCTCGATATACCAGGGGACGGAGAAGGAGAAGGGCAAGCTAGGCCCCGATTACGAGGAGGAGGCAAGCTCATGCTACCTAGATAGGGAGGATGCCCGTAGCCTAGGCGTGAGGGAGGGGGACCCAGTTAGGGTTAGCACTGACTTCGGCTCCCTCGTCCTTAGGGCGAAGATCCTCCCAGAGGAGAGGAGGCAGCCAGGCGTTATATTCGTGCCCTATGGCCCCTGGGCTAGCCAGCTCGTGAGCCCTGAAACGCACGGCACTGGGATGCCAAGCCTTAAGGCCATAAGGGCCACGGTAGAGCCCGCCCCTGGCGAGAAGCCTATGAGCTTAAGGGAGCTGCTAGAGCACGCCTACGGAGCAAGGAAGAAGCCGATCCTGCCGCTTAAGTGAGGCTAGCCCGCTAGTGCTGAGAGCGGAGGCTTTATAGCTAGCTCACCAAATTGTTGGTATGTATCCGCTCCTCCTTATCTCCTCGTCCTTGGTTATGAGTACTGCGTTATTCACCTTAGCGGTAGCCACTATTATCCTATCGTGTAGCTCTGCGAGACCCACGATGTTGGGCATCTCCCTGAGCACCGCTGCAGTAAGTGGGTAGATGTCGTAAGCTGGATGTGCCTCTACGGCATTGAGCAGGTCGAGGAAGAGGCTCCCACGTCCCTTCTTCTCAAGTAGGTAGAGGCACTCAGCGAGGACTATTGATGGCACTAATACTACCTCCTTACATCTATCGGCCCTCTCCAGAATGCTCCTAGCGTTCCGACCAAGCCTTGGGTCGCCAGTTAAGTGCCATATTAGCGCATGGGTATCCACCACGTACAAGCCCCTCAAGCCCCTTGTGGAACTCTTAATAGCTTCCTTGCTTCCTCTATTTCCTCCTCTTCAAAGCGGAGGCCTGATAGCAGGTTCCCCAAGCCCTCAGGCCCCCTCACGAGCTTGCCATCCTGATATGGGCCGAAGAGCAGAACAGCAATGCCGACCTCATCCTTTAGCTTCAGCATCCTCACGAGGGGCCTCTCGCTCAGCAGTTCATCACCGTATTTCCTCCAGGCCCTTATCCTACTGATGATGTCGTCTCTTAACCTAGCTGGGAGGAGGAGCATGAGGGCCATGCCAAGGTTAGGCCTTCTAATGGATTTTACGCTTTCTACATCCTTAAGGAAGCTAGCTACCTCATTGGTTATAGGCCTGCTAGTAGCTAGTGGTACGCCCTCGACGGCCCAGTTAGTAGCACATGTCTTGAGCTCTAGGTAGCCCCTGCCGCCGTCTACATCAAAGGCTACATCAGCTCTCTTGCCACGTCGGTAGCTTTCCTCAAGGGCCACTTGCCTGAAGCCCATCTTCTCAAGCTCATAAGCGAGCTCCAGCTTGAGCCAGTGCTCTAACCTCGCCCTCTGCCTAACGGCTATCCAGATGATGGCCTCCTCACGCTCTACCAGGACCTCAATAGCCCTTAAGATGGCATTAGTAAGCCTGCCATAGTGGAACTCCAAGCCACCCACCCCCTAATGCCATGCTGGCTATACTTAATAGCTCTTCCTGGCTCAGCTGCTTCAAACGTTCTTCACCACTCAGCACTCGGCAAACTCGTCATCGCCAGGCTTACTGTACTCGCCTTAAAGATAAGCCTTAGCTTAGTCATCGCTGCTTGAGCATACACTATAGATGGATAGTGCCTTCCTTAGCTCCTTGAGGTTCAGGCCCTCTGCCCTTGCCCACGCCCTAAGTGCCTTCCTATTTGGTGAGGAAACCTTGAACTTCCTATGCTCCTTGTTGTGGCAACGCTCGCAAACCCAGATTAGGCCTCCCATGTCCCTCCCAACGTGGTGAAGCTGGAGGTTCTCGGTTGAACCACAGAAGGCACAACGCCTCCTAGCCCTAGACCCCCTCCTATGGCCCCTGGCCAAGGCCTCCCCTCCCAGTGCTCAAAAATATCATAG
>DQYM01000100.1 GCA_011040545.1 Candidatus Bathyarchaeota archaeon
TGCCGTAATGAGTGCCTGTACTGTGCCCTTAGGTGCCGTTCTGCTAGGCAGAAGGCAGCCTGGGAGCCCCTTAAGCTAGCAAGGGTAGCCATGAGGCTGTGGCGTGAGGGGAGGATAGAGGGCGTCTTCCTGAGCTCCTCCATACCTAGCGATCCAGATAGCGTTGTTGAGCTTGAGCTTGAGGCCACTAGGGCACTAAGGGATATGGGCTTTACTGGCTACGTGCACTTAAGGCTCATGCCTGGCACAAGCCGATACCTTGTTGAGGAAGCAGTTAGGCTTGCAGATAGGGTTGGCGTGAACCTTGAGGCCCCAACTAGGGATATGTTTAATGAGCTATGCCCCGATAAGGGCTCCTTTAGGGAGGATGTGCTGAAGAGGCTCTCCTGGGCTAAGAGGGCCATGGATGAAGCCCATAGGGAGGGAAAAGCTCAATACGGGGCCTGCAGGGCTGGCCTAGATACCCAGATGATAGTTGGTGCCCTTGAGGATAGCGATCTAGAGTTCCTAGTGGCCATGGATTGGCTCTACAGGGAGCTTGGCCTAAGGAGGGTTTACCTAAGCCCCTTTAGGCCGATCAAGGGCACGCCACTTGAGGCCAGGGAGGCCTGCAGCCTTAAGCGTGTCCTAAGGCTGTACCAGGCTTCCTTCCTGCTCAGGGACTATGGGATCAGGCTTGATGAGCTAGTAGATATACTGGGCTCGGACGGCAGGCTGCCAGATGAGGACCCAAAGGCAGCCCTAGCTAGGGCGCAAGCGGGTAGGTTCCCCTTAGATCCAAATGTAGCTTCCTACTGGGAGCTCCTAAGGGTGCCTGGCATAGGGCCTTCATCGGCTAAGCGCATCTTGGCCCTAAGGTCATCTGGCGTAGAGCTAAGGGACTTCTGGGACCTAGTGGCCATCCTGGGCCAGGAGGGGGCACGGAGGGCCATGCCGTACCTAGACCTAGGGGGGCCTAGCCTCAGCACTTATACGTCAGGCAAATAAGGGCCTTAGGGGCTGGTCGGGCGATGGGCTTGCGTGCCCCATGGGCTATTGTGCTGCTCTCCCTCCTGGCTCTGGCCCCCCTAGCCCAGCTAGCCTTAAGCTCAGTGCCCCACGGGGCTAGTACCTATGATAATGCTGCTGGTGCTGGCCAGCCCCTCGTGTGCCAGGCCCAGGAGATACCGCTGAAGCACGAGAACATAACGGCCATACTGGATAGGAGGGCATACGTGAACTACAGCCTCCTCGTGCTTGAGGATAACCTAACTGTAGTAGCCAGTGGCAATGCCACGCTAAGCTCCTTCCTCTACGGCATACCCCTGGCGTGGGCTGAGGCTAAGAGGGTTAAGATAATGTTCTTCAGCTGTAATACGAGCAGCCTAGCATCTAGCATTGAGGTATCAGAGGAGCTTGAGATGGGGGATCTAGACTTCGTAGGCTACTTGATCTCCCTTAACCCACCACTATCTCTATCAGAAGGGGATAGGGTAGGGCTCAACATAACCTTCGTGTTAAATGGCACGCTATCTATATCCCAGAAGGCTGAGACAAAGGAGTACGAGCACGAGCTTGATGTACTGCTATACCCATGTACATCCTTCTTCCTATCTAATGCTACCGTTGAGGTTGAGCTACCACCTAGGGTCTCTGGCGTTAGAGTTGAGCCAAGCGACCTAGAGAGCGGGAGGGAGAAGAAGGACCAGGTTTGGTTTATATTCCATAACTCAACGGATATAAGCGAGTTCACAGGCAAGTCCATGAGGGTCGTATTTGATAAGGGCGCTCCCCTCCCCCTCTTCTACTGCCGTGAGGTCGTGAGGGAGCTAAGGCTAGAGCCATTTGGCGTCCTAAGGGTGCTTGACACCTATGAGCTGAGGAGCGATATCAATGGTGAATTTGAGTTCGTAGATCTAATCCTGCCACGTGATGTAAGTGCTGTTTCTGCCTTTGACCACATGGGCGAGCTTAAGACGAGGGTTGATGAGGTAGGCAAGGCCAAGAGGGTACGCATAACTTTCAGGAGCCCCATAAAGCCAGAGAACAATAGGATAACCCTAAAGCTGTACTACGAGCTACCATGGGGCTCCCTCGTCTCCTCAGAGGGCCTACTTAGCTACCACTTCAGCTTTGATGTTAGCTATGGCCTTAACTGGCCAGTTGACTTCATCTTGCTAAAGGTATTCCTACCTGAGGGAGGTAGCTTCTCAAGCTCTGAGCCAGCTCCCGACCACGTTGGTAGGGAGCTATTCAGGGAGTACGTGGGCTTCTCCCTCTCATCCGTAATGCCCTTCGGTAGCCCAAGGATCTCAATATCTTTCTCCTACTCTGTGCTCTGGCCATCCCTATGGCCATCGCTATGGGCTTGCCTAGCTGGCCTAGTGGGCTGCTTGCTCATTAAGCTGCTGAAGGTCCCGCCCATCGCCCTCCCAGCCCTCCTAGTCCCAGTTGAGAAGGTAAGGGAGTTCGTGGAAGCCTACGAGCGTAGGATGAAGCTCAGGGGGCAGCTATCAGAGCTAAGGGAGGCCCTTAGGAAGAAGAAGATATCAAGGAGGAAGTATAAGGTTAGGTCAAGGGCCATAAACGAGGAGCTAAGCAGGCTTGATAAGAAGGTAGCCTCCCTCCGCTCTGAGCTGTTAAGTGCTGGTGGCATGGTAGCTGAGCTCCTCAGGAACATGGAGGTAGCCGAGAGCGAGCTAGCGAGCGTGGAGAGGGATATGCGTACCCTTGAGGCCCGCTACAAGCGCAAGGAGATTAGCTCTGAGGCCTACAGGAAGCTGCTACGTGATTACAGGAGGCGTGAGGATAGGGCTAAGGTAGCCATAAGGGAGGCCCTGCTGAGGCTTAGGGAGATGATTTCCTAGCCCCCAGCATGGTGGCTGGCCATTACCCTTAAGTGCCCACCTAGCTGGTGGTGTAGGGGTGGTGGAAGGTGGCGAAGATAACGGTGGACCACGAGAAGTGCACTGGCTGTGGCACCTGCGTTGAAGTCTGCCCAGTTGGCGTATACGAGCTCCAGGGCGACCCACCGAAGAGCGTGCCAGTTAGGCCAGAGGAATGCCTGCTCTGTGAGGCCTGCGTTACCCAGTGCCCAGCTGAGGCTATCACCGTTGAGGAGGAGTAAGCAGCTGTCCTAGCTGCGAAAGGGCCTTTTTCAGCTTGTTTAGCTTGCCTGCTGGCTTCAGCCCTCAGTGGCCTGAGCCCATATCTTATTGAAGTACTCTAGGAAGGCCTCGGCTACCTCAGCTGATTTTATCAAGACGCTTGTCTCATTGTTCCACCATAGGGCGCTCTCGGTCCAGTTGTGGCTCCCAATTAGGACGTAGAGGCAATCTATTATGACGAGCTTGCAGTGCGTCCTGACACCGCTCTTATCAAATGTAACATTAGCGCCTATCCTGGCGAAGTAGTTGTAGGCCCTTACGTTATCGTGTACTGAGTCCTCAAGTATAACGTGTAGCTTAACCCCCCTTAGCGTGGCATTACCCATGGCCCATATAAGCTCGTTAACTGGGTCCTCTGGGTCCCTTGGGTCATACTTGAGGTAGAACATGATCACGTGTATGCTCTTGTTGGCTAGCTCAATTAGCTCCTTGGCAACTGGGAAGTAATCGGCATTGTTTATCACCTGGATGTAGGCACTTGAGCTTATGAGCTCTTGGTAGGCCTCTAGCAGGTCCTGGTACTCGCTGGTGAGCTCCTCATAGTCCTCGGAGAGCTGGTCGTACTCGGCCTTTAGCTCCTCGTAGTCCTCTAGGAGGGCCTGGTGCTCTGCCTTAAGCTGCTCGTAGCTAGCCAGTAGGGCCTGGTGGGCCGTGTAGTAGTAAGCTGCTAGGGCACCTAGTATGACTATGGCCAGTAGGTAAGCTACATGTAGCTTGCTAGCCCTCGTCATGCTACCACCGCCCAGGTAAAAAAGC
The DNA here is from genome assembly GCA_011040545.1 of Candidatus Bathyarchaeota archaeon. Classification (GTDB taxonomy): domain Archaea; phylum Thermoproteota; class Bathyarchaeia; order EX4484-135; family EX4484-135; genus EX4484-135. The sequence continues at coordinate 3,903 of DQYM01000100.1, forward strand.
AGCAGGGGGGCTTTATTACGCTAGCATGGGCATGTAGGGCACTCCTAGTATGGTGAATAAGGCGAGCACTATGAAGGCAGCTATTGGGACGGTTATGTTATCATCTATTACCACGCTGCCCACCCTCTCCACGTGCTCTATGGCGCTTGAGATGGCAGCAGCTATGACTCCAGCTAGGTAGAAGGGGCCTAGGAAGAAGCCAATTGGGGCACATAGGAAGAACATGGCTATGTTGCCCGACCAGTGCTTAGTTCGCTTCCTGAATAGGAAGTTCCTTACTATGCCAGTTATCCCATCTCCAAAGGCCATGAAGAGCACGGGTACAGCACCAAGCCACCAGCCGAGGGATGGGTTGTAGAGCTGGGCTAGGAGCCAGCCAAGGGACATGAGGGCTGCCCAGACCAAGCAGAAGTCTACCTCGTACATGTTCTCTGGGTCCTGGAACCAGTACATGAGCTTGCCAGTGTGGTGTGGCCACCAGCAGAAGAAGGCCAGGAGGATGCCCATGAATAGGGGCATTATCGGCGTTTCAAATGGGTCCAGCACGGCTACTAAGATGGCCACCAAGCCACCAGCGAGCATGTGTATGGCCTTCCTAGCAAAGTAGATGCCGACCCTCTCGCCTCCATAGCGCTTCTTAGCTAGCTCGTACACGCCCTTGGATATGAACTGGACGACCACTATCACCCAGAGCAGTAGGGCCACGGCGTAGAGCACCTCTAGCCAGGATAGCTCTAGCTCTAGTGGCAAGCCCCATCCCCGCCGTGATTTCTATATTTGCCTAAAAAGAATTACGGCAAGTGCCGAGCTAGCCGTACCGCTCGTAGAGCTCCTTCCTATGGGCCTCAAGCATCTCTATGGGCTTGCCTGCGAACTCAGCAGCAGTTATGACCCTTGCCCCCAGCTCCCTAGCGACCTCATATACTGGCCCTATGCGCTCCCTGTACTTCAGGTCCCTTAGGAAGTGGTGATCGGCTACGAGCGTTCTAACACCAGCCCTAAGCATCTTTATCATGTTCTGCACAGAAGCCTCAAGGCTCCTAGCTGAGTACCTAAAGCCAAGCATGTAGGTCATGGGGCCATCTAGGAAGACGACCTCAGGTGCCTCTGAGAGCACGAACTCAACTTGGTCATCTAGGGATGGCCCCTCTACATCAGATGTAAATAGGAACTTCTCCCCTCCACATTCCACGCATACCTCTATCACGTAGCCAAGCCTTGGGTTAGTCCCATGGTAAACTGCCTTTGAGAACTTAATCCTAGTCTTGCCAAACGTGAACTCACGACCATCTGCTATCTCAAGTCGGCTTGGGAAGCCCTCTAGGGCGCTTAGGAAGTAGGCAGCACGCCCCCTCTGGGAGCGGTTTATGTTCTCAGTTGGATGCTTTACCAGGGCTACCTTCCCCTTAAATATCTCAGGCTCATCTGGCATGTGGTGGTCGTAGTGGTAGTGCGTTACTATAAGCACATCTGCTTCCCCAGCTGCTTCTACTATGGCATCGTGGTGCTCCTCAAGCCTCTCAAGCTCAATTGGATGTGGCGGTAGGCCATACCTACGTGGGGCTAGGGCTACGCCAGGATCTATTAA
>DQYM01000206.1 GCA_011040545.1 Candidatus Bathyarchaeota archaeon
AGCCTCTTCTCTATCCTAAACTCTATTGGGAGCCTTAGCTTAAGACCTATTGCCATTAGCCATCAACCTCCTTTAGCTTGCCCGACATCATAAGGCCTATCTTCTCTACATCTGCCTCAGATGGGCTTAGCAAGCCAACTATCTGGCCCTCGTGCATAACGGCTATCCTATCGCTTAGCTCCATTATCTCACTTAGGTCCTCTGATACCAGTAGCACGCCAGCCCCCCTCTCACGCTGCTCAATGAGGAGCGAGCGTATCTGCTCTGTTGCTGCTACATCTAGGCCGAAAGTTGGGTGTGAAGCTACTATTAGCTTTGGCCTAGTGGATAGCTCCCTAGCAAGTATAAGTCGCTGTATGTTCCCACCAGATAGGGAGCCAGCTGGTGCCCTTACGTTAGGCGTAACTATCCCGAAGTCAGATACGACCTTCCTAGACCAGCTAAGTATGTATTCTTCATCAAGGAAGAAGCCCCTCTTAAATGGTGGCACCTTGTACAGCTTGAGGATTAAGTTCTCAGCAACGCTTAGGTCGGGGACTATGCCATAGCGTGCCCTATCCTCTGGTATGTAGGCTACACCTAGCTTAAGCACGTCCGCAGGCGCCTTGCCAGTTACATCATGCCCATCTATCCTTATCCTACCGCTCCTTGGCTTCCTAAGGCCTATTATAGCTTCAACAAGCTCCCTCTGGCCATTCCCAGCCACACCTGCTATGCCAAGTATCTCACCACGCCTAACATTGAAGCTAACCCCCCTAACGGCCAGGAGGCCCTTATCATCAAGGACGGAGAGGTCCTCAACCTCAAGCACTGGCTCCCCAAGCCTAGCTGGCTTCTTAACGAGCCTTGGCTTGAGTTCACGACCTATCATCAGCTTAGCTAGCTCACTAGGCGTTGTGCTACGCACGGGTAGGCCAGAGGCGACTACACGCCCCTTCCTAAGCACGGTAACCCTATCTGCTACCCTAAATACTTCCTCAAGCTTGTGGGTTATGAATACGATGCCCCTTCCCTCGTAGGCTAGCTTCCTAAGGACCTTGAAGAGCTCCTCACGCTCCCCAGGGGCTAGGACCGTGGTTGGCTCATCTAATATGAGGACCTTAGCGTTCCTTATCAGGAGCTTAAGTATCTCCACCCTCTGGCGCTCCCCAACTGATAGCTGCCAGATCCTAGCGTCTGGATCTACCTCAAGCCCATAGTGCTGGGCTACCTCAAGGATCCTAGCCCTTACCCTGCGGGCGGGCAGTATTAGGCCAGTTCCCTCAAGGCTTAAGGCTATGTTCTCTGCCACCGTGAGCGTTGATACCAGCTTGAAGTGCTGATGCACCATCCCTATGCCAAGCCTCATGGCATCACGGGGGCTCCTTATCTCTACCTCACGGCCATCTATGAAGATCTGGCCCTCATCTGGCCTGTAGAGGCCATAAAGGATGTTCATAAGGGTTGTCTTCCCTGCACCATTCTCACCGAGCAGGGCGTGGACCTCACCTGGCATGAGCTCAAAATCAACTTTATCATTTGCAATAACCCCTGGGAAGCGCTTTGTTATCCCAATCATCCTCACAAGGGGCTCTCTAGATCTAGGGGCCTCCCCTCTAGCCCCCACCTCGCCTCACCACCTCAAGAGGAGGCCATAAATAAAAATGGGAGTTGCAGCCATGGTAGCACGCCCCAGGGGTCGCTCAAGCTGGTATGGTGCCCACTACCCACTGGACGAACCACATCATCTCCCAGAGCTCATCGTGGCCCAGCCTCTCGCCTTCAGCGACCCTGAGCGTTCCCTCCTGGTCGTAGAGTGGGCCCATGAAGGGATCAAAGTCCACATCTGGTGTTAGCCAGACGATGTTGCCGTTCTCATCCGCTACCTGGACGTGTGGTGGCTCCTTCCTCATTTGCTCAAGCCTTATGAAGACTAGGTCGTAAACGCTTACCGTTTCGCCAGAGATCTTATCTACGACCTCAACGGCCTTCAGGGCAGGCTCAAACTTAGGATTAATTGGCATGCCGAACTTGCAGCCTAGCTCTACGGCTCCCTCATGTAGCATCCACCAGTAATCAACGTTCTTTAGGTTGTAGGGCGTGTAAATGCCTAGTGCTATCTTCGTTATTATATCCTGGTAGATGACCTCCCAATGGACGAGCTGGCCGCTTACGACTACATCTGGCCCATAATCGTACATTGGGCTGTAGTGAGCGAAGCTGTACACGGGCTGACCACGCTCGTAGTACTCCTGGCATACCTCTATGACGGTTGGGCTATCCTCCGTGAAGGCGAGGACATCGCAGCCCTCGCCTATTAGTGCCTCAGCAGCCTGCCTAGCCTTAGTTGGGTCGTACCAAGCGTGTATCCACCTCACGTGGACCTCAGGTGGGTTTGGTAGCTCACCACGCTCATACCTCTGCTGGGCTACCTCTGCGAAGCCTATGGCAAATGCATTGATGTGCCTTATCACCTCTGGGATTGGGTGGGCTGCTACATAGCCAGCCTTGCCAGTCTGCGTGAGCGCACCAGCCATTAGGCCATTTAGGTAGTAGAGCTGGTAGAACTCAGCGAAGTAGGTACCTACGTTAGCCCTACGCTTGTAGCCAGAGCAGTGGAAGAATATCACATTGGGGTACTTCTCACCAGCCTCTATGGTAGCATCCATAAAGCCAAAGGAAGTAGTGAATATTATGGTGTATCCAGCAGCTACTAGGTTGTCTATTACCATTGGGCAATCGCCCTCAGCCACCTTCTCTACGTAGTGGGTCTCAAGCCATGGGAATAGGGTATCAACGTAGCGCCTCCCAACGTCATGGGCGTGCGTCCAGCCGTAATCGCCTATTGGGCCAACGTAGATCCAAGCTGCCTTAGTGTACGAAGGGAGCGTAGGAGTTGGCCCCGCTGGCCCTGGGCCAGCGTAGGACATGACAGCCCATGTGCCCACGGAGGCTATGATGGCTATCAGTATCATAACTATGATGCACTTGAGGTGGCCAGCCAGGAAGCTCCCCGACAAGCCGATTCCCCCCACAGTGAGGATGGTGGGGACTACTTTTTAAATTCTGCCATGCAATCAGAGGGCAGGGGTATGTTAGGTTTTTAAATGAGCGTGTGAAAGGCTACTTGTCAGCGGGCAGTTAAAAAAGCCTTTACCACGGGCGTTTTCATTAGGGCCCTGCCTTCCCCTACTCCACCTTTATGCGGTGCCTCTTCTCCTTAGCTAGCTTAGGTAGCCTTATGGTTAGGATGCCATCTTCATACGTAGCCTTTGCCCCGCTTGGATCTACTGGCGTTGGCAGGGGGATGCGCCTGAGGAAGCCCCTGTAGTAGCGCTCTCGCCTGTGGTAGGCTTCTCGCTTTACCTCCTCCTCACGCCTTACCTCAGCCCTTATCTCAAGCCTATTGTCAATCACGCTTACCTCTATGTCCTCCTTCTTAACGCCTGGTAGCTCAGCGACCACTACTACCTCATCTGGCGTTTCATATACGTCCACGAGGGGCCTTATCATGGACATGGGCTCTGGCCCTACTTCTAGCCAGGCAGTAGCCTCCTCAAAGGCCCTCCTAAGCCTACGCCTTAGCTCACGCATCTCCCTATCTATATCACGCCAGAAGCCAAACCAGAACGCCATCCTCACCACCACGGTAGCTAGGGGGCAGGTAGCTTAAAAACGTGGAGGGGTAGCTGCTAAGCTAAGCGGGCTAGAGGCCAAGCTCTACGAAATCAACGCTGAGCTTCTCCGTATCCAAGATGGCAACTGTTGGTCGCCCGTATAGGTAGCCACATACCTCACCAGGGTTCACGACCAGCGTCTTCCCCTCACGCCTAGAGGCAGCTCGGTGCGTATGGCCATGGACGACCACATCGTAGCCACCGCAGGCCACTACCGAGCGAAGTAGGTCGGCCTCGTGGCCGTGTAGGAGGGCGATCCTAAGCCCATCTACGATTACCTCAGCGAATATTCCCCTTATCTCCACCTTACCATTTGTTTCGCTAGCCCTCTTGAGCAGCAGGGGCCTATCTCCATCGTTATTGCCGAAGACGCCTATGAGCCTTGCTTCTAGCTTGGCTAGGCGTGGTATGACGAATGGCGCCACGAAATCGCCAGCGTGGAGTACTAGCTCAACGCCCCTCTCATTTAGGGCCTTGATGGCCTCCTCCACGAGTGGGAGCCTATCGTGTGTATCAGCCATTAAGCCAACCAGCATGGCCATCACCGCCTATGGGCTAGCCCCTGAGCTTAAAAGGTCGGGGGAGCCCGAGGACATAGCCTTTATAGGTAGAGCCAATGGCCAAGTGGAGGGGGTGGTAGGCCCTCGCAGCAATGGGCTCCCAGGCTAAGCCCAGGTACCTGATATGTGCTGCCTGGCCCTACATAAACTACGTCCCCCACCTTGGCACCATAATACCGCTCCTCTCAGCTGACGTAGCAGCTCGCTTCCTGCGCATGAAAGGCCATGATGTGCTGTTCGTCAGTGGGTCAGATGAGCATGGCACGCCAATTGAGGTTGAGGCCGTGAGGCAGGGCGTAGAGCCAAGGGAGCTCACGGACAAGAACCACGCCCTGGTCGTGAGGCTGTTCAGGGAGTGGGGCCTCTCCCTAGATAGCTACATAAGGACGGAGCACCCAGTCCACAAGGAGTTCGTTAAGCGCTTCTACGAGCGTGTCTACGAGAACGGCTACATATTTGAGCGTGATGAGGAGCTGCCCTTCTGCCCTAAGTGCCAGCGGTTCCTCCCCGACCGCTTCGTTGAGGGCACCTGCCCATACTGTGGCTATGAGAAGGCCAGGGGGGATCAGTGTGAGAAGTGCGGGCGCCTAATGGATCCAGCTAAGCTAATTGAGCCTAGGTGTGCCATCTGTGGCTCAAGGCCGATCAGAAGGGCCACTAGGCATTGGTTCCTTGACCTGCCCAAGCTGGAGGAGCGTGTTAGGGCCTACGTAGCCTCAAACAAGCAATTCTCGGAGCCCGTGAGGGCCTTTAGCCTTAAGCTGCTTGAGGAAGGGCTTAGGCCACGCTCCATAACACGTGATACGAAGTGGGGCATAGATGCCCCCTTCCCAGGTGCCGAGGGCAAGACCATATACTGCTGGTTTGAGGCCGTGCTGGGCTACATATCGGCCACCATAGCCTACTTCAGGGAGAGAGGTGAGCCCAATGGCTGGCTTAAGTTCTGGAAGGATCCAGGGGCAAGGACGGTGTTCTTCATAGGGAAGGACAACATACCCTTCCACACCATACTGCTGCCAGCCCTCCTCCTGGCCAGTGAGGAAGGCTACAACCTACCCTGGGACGTAGTATCAAATGAGTTCCTCCTCTGGGAGGGGCAGAAGTTCTCAAAGAGCAGGCGAATAGGCATATGGATAAACGAGGCCCTAGAGCTCTTCCCAGCTGACTACTGGCGCTAC
>DQYM01000213.1 GCA_011040545.1 Candidatus Bathyarchaeota archaeon
CAAGCGACTATTTGACCTGGCCATGAAGGTCGCCCTAGAGCATGGTGCTGAGCGTGTGCTGGAGGTACGCATATCAATTGGGGAGCTAAGCCTAGTGGCTAAGGAGCAGCTTGAGTTCTGGTTTAAGGAGCTATCCAGTGGCACGTTGCTTGAGGGCGCTAAGCTGGCCTTTGAGGTAGAGGGCTCTGAGGTCCTATGCCCAGCCTGTGGTTACAGGGGGCCAATACAGCTTGAGGACAAGCCTGAGTACCACATCTTGCTTCCAACCCTTAGGTGTCCAAATTGCAGGGGCGTTGTTAAGGTGCTGAAGGGGAGGGACTGCGTGCTAAAGCACATTAAGATGGTGCTGAGGCCAGTAGAAAAAGGGGAAGGGGGCTTTAGGCCACCTAAAGGAGGCCCTTCTGCTTCAGCACCTGGATAACTGGCTCAGACCAGGTAACGATGCCTGGGCCACCAGTCATTACGGCTACAACGCCTAGGACCTCAAAGATCTCCTCCTTAGTGGCACCGTGCTCAAGGGCCATGATGGTGTGCCAGGTCATGCAGTGGGTGCAGCCGAGGGCACAGGCCAGGGCTAGGCCTATGAGCTCCTTCGTCTTGGGATCTAGCTTGCCAGGCCCCATGGCAGCACCGTACATGCGCACGAAGGGGGCAACGACCCCTGAAGCATTATCGCACATAGCCTCTATATGCGGTGGCACCATGCCGAGCTTCTCCTTGACCATCTTCTTGAACTCTTCAGCTATCCTCTTAGCAGCTGCTGACATTCTCTCCCACCACTGGCCCAGCGCCCTTCGTTTTTTAAGCCTTTCCGCTTACCAGCCAGTGATAGCACGTATATTAATTTACGGCTGAAAAGGCATAAGTATGCCCCTTTTGCCCTGAAAGGGCATAAATTAATGGCAGCCTAGCCAGAGGAGCCAGAAAAACTTTTTAACCAGCTCCCTAGCTTTGGCTGGTGATGGAGAGTGGCAGGGGCATCAGGGCAGCTAGTGCTGTTCTACGACCCAGCTAGGTGCACTGGCTGTCGCTACTGCGAGATGGCCTGCTCCTACAAGCACTTCGGCGTGATAGACTACCGCTTAGCAAGGAGGCACGTGATATTTGATCCAGAGAACGTCCTGTTTGAGGCCGTACAGTGTAGGCACTGTGAGGAGCCAGTCTGTGCCTCCGTGTGCCCAACCGAGGCCATAAGGAAGGATGAGAAAACTGGCTGGGTCCTAATAAACCCGATGAAGTGCATAGGCTGCCGTTCCTGCGTGCTCTCATGCCCAATGGGCGTGCCCTGGTTTGATGAGGAGCGGAAGGTAGCTGTTAAGTGCGATTTCTGCGATGGCGACCCCTGGTGCGCTAAGTACTGCTCTGCCCAGGCCATACAGGTCATGCCGAGGGAGGAGGCCCTTGAGCTCATGAGGCGTGTTTACGGGGTGTGAGGCCATGAGGGCAGAAGAGGTAGCTAGGAAGCTGAGGGAGGCCCTTGGGCCAAAGATCAGGGCCCTTGAAACGCCAACTGAGAGGCGTGTCTTCCTAACGGTTGAGGAAGAGGACCTAGAGGATGCTATGAGGGCCATCTTCGGCCTAGCACGTGAGGCCCGCTTCATGACGCTCTCAGCAGTTGATGAGGGCCTTGACTTAGAGCTCCTCTACCACGTAGATGTGAAGGGCACTATTGTAACGGTCCGAGTAAAGGTGCCAAAGGAAGAGATGGAGGTGCTTGACATATCACATATCGCACCCGCAGCTGAGTTCATAGAGCGTGAGGTAAGGGATCTATTTGGCGTGGAGTTCGTTGGCCTAAAGCCAGATAAGCTAGTGGTACCAGAGGGCTATGAGGAGAAGCCCCTCCAGAAGCCATTTGAAGGCCCGCTCCCACCACGGGCTAGGCCAGTTATGGAGCTCCTCCTAGACAACGCCTGCGCTACTACCATTAGCAGGGCAGTGATGAAGAAACGGGAGGATCTGGGCCTGCCAGCTATGCCACCGATGGTCGGGGCCAAGGCAGAGGCTATGGAAGAGATAAGGGGGATGGCCAAGGAGATGGGCCTCGTGGATAGGATAGGCTACGACCTGGAGAAGAAGAGGCTTAGGTATAGGTAGGGGTGATCGTGTATGCCCAAGTATGGTGTGTTCCTGGGCTGCCTGATACCGTTTAGGTACCCTTCTGTTGAGGTAGCCCTAAAGAAGGTGCTAGATGCCCTAGGTGCTGATTACACCGTCCTAGCCAACTACTCCTGCTGTCCAGAGCCAGTTTTCACACGCCTAGTGGACTACGACTTCTGGCTAGCAATGGCAGCTCGCAACCTAGCCCTAGCTGAGGAGCAGGGCATAGAGAGGCTCGTGGTTCCCTGCTGTGGTTGCTTTGAGAGCCTACATGAGGCAGAGGAAGCACTTAAGGAGCCAGAGGTACGTGAGAAGGTAAATGAGGCCCTATCTAAGCTAGGCCACGAGTACAAGGGCGTGGTCAAGGTTGAGAGCGTTGTGGAAACCCTTGGCCATGAGTTCATGGGGAAGATAAGGGACCTCACGCAGGCACCGTTTAGGGCTAGGGTAGCCATACACTACTGCTGCCACCTCTTCAGGCCAGGGCCTACTGGCGATATCTGGGTAAAGCACGATATGACTAGGGACCTCATGAGGGCTATAGGAGCTGATATCCTACGCTACAAGCTGGAGAGGTTCTGCTGTGGCTTCCCAGCCTTCCAAGTAGACCAGGAGTTCTCGCTGAAGGAGCGCTTAGCCCCTAAGCTAGCTTCCATGAGGGCAGTAGGGGCTGAGTGCGTGATAACAGCCTGCATGGCTTGTATAACGCAGTTTGAGAGGGGCCAGGTCATGCTTAGGCGCTATGGAATTAGGTACAACATGCCAGTCATGCACCCAGTTGAGGCAATAGCCCTTGCCTTTGGCATTAAGCCAGAGGAACTCGGCCTAGAGGTCCACAGGAGCCCAGTGCTAGATTTCGTGAAGAGGCTGTATGGCTAGGGGGTGGTGTATGATGGCACGTAGGGAGGTCATAATAGGCCCATACCATGAGTACCTACTCGAGCCAGAGAGGATCACCCTCATCCTTGAGGACAACGTGGTGAAGGAAGTTGACATAAGGCTTGGCTACTGCCACAGGGGCATAGAGCGCCTCATGACGACCCGCACGTACAGGCAGGCCGTCTTCCTATCTGAGCGTGTCTGCGGCATCTGCTCCCACGCCCACACAACGGCCTACTGCACTACGGCTGAGGCCCTACTGGGCATAGACGTGCCCGAGCGTGGCCTATACATACGCACCATAGTGGCCGAGATAGAGCGCCTCCACAGCCACTTCCTCTGGCTAGCCCTACTGGCACATGGAGTAGGTGAGCACGAGGCCTTCGTCCACATAATGAAGGAGCGTGAGAAGGTCATGGACCTCCTAGAGCTCATCTCAGGCAATAGGGTCCACTACGCCATCAACACGGTAGGCGGGGTCAGGCGTGATATAGCGCCTAAGGTGGCTGAGGAGATCCTCAAGACCATGAAGGAGATCAGGCCCCTAGCGCAGTACTGCGTGGATATACTGGATGAGAATGGCCCTGTGGGCAAGAAGGTAGCTGGCCTAGGCGTTATGAGCTACGATGAGGCCATAAAGCTAGGGGCCGTTGGCCCCACGCTACGTGGCTCTGGCGTTAAGAGCGATGTAAGGGCAGATGACCCCTATGCTGCTTACGGTGAGCTAAGCTTTGATGTAGTAGTTGAGAAGGATGGCGATGTTCGGGCTAGGGCCATGGTAAGGGCACGTGAGAACCTTGAGAGCATAAGCATGGTAGAGCAAGCCGTAGGCGCACTGCCCCCTGGGCCAATAGTAGCTGAGCTCCCTGAGCCTGTGGTCGGTGAGTTCGTAGGGCGTGGTGAGGCACCTAGGGGCGAGCTGATTTACTACATCCGTGCTAACGGGACCAGCATACCAGAGCGTGTTAAGATAAGGACGCCAACCTACGCTAATGTATTCACGTACACGAAGACCCTGCTGGGGGCTAGGCTAGAGCACGTGAGGCCAATACTAGAGAGCATTGATCCCTGCTACGCCTGCACGGACAGGCTTGTAATCGTAGATGCTAGGACGGGCAAGGGGCGTGTGGTCTCGCTCTCCGACCTACCGTATGGGACGGCTGATGGGAGGTGAGCGAGGTGGCCGTGAAGAAGCTTAGGGTATTTAGGGCAGATGCAAGCTCATGCAATGGCTGCGATATAGAGGTCCTAGAGGCCCTCCTGCCTAGGTTCAAGGTAGGCGATTACGTAGAGCTCGTCTACAAGCCAGAGGAGGCAGAGGCCCTCGTCATAACTGGTGGTGCTAACTTCAAGACGGCAGATGAGGTAAGGGCTGTGTATGAGAAGCTGAGGGAGCCAAAGATAGTGATATGCGTGGGCTCATGTGCCATAAGCAAGGGCATCTTCGCTGAGGGCTACCCAATGCGTGGCCCAGCCGACCAGCTCGGCATACCAGTAACCGTCTTCATAGGTGGCTGCCCACCAAGGCCCCAGGCCATAGCACAGGCCATAGCAAGCCTCCTCGGCCTTGAGCTAGATATCAGTGAGGATTACTGGGGCGTGCCAGAAGGGTTCAGGGGCCTCCCTGAGTTTGATACCGAGAAGTGCGTGGCCTGTGGTGCCTGCGCCAATACATGCCCAACGGGAGCCATGAGCTACGAGGATGGCGAGACCGAGAGGGCCATGCGTGTGAACTACGGCCTCTGCATATACTGTGCTACCTGCGAGGAGATATGCCCAGAGGAAGGTGGTGTTAAGCTAACTGGCGAGTACAAGGCCTTCTTCAAGGGCAAGGATGAGATGGTGAAGGGCATAGAGGTCCCGCTGAGGAAGTGCGCTAACTGTGGGAGGCCATTTGCTACCGATAAGCAGCTTGAGGCCTGCCTAAGGCGCATAATGGAGAGGTCGGGCGATGTATTTGGCCCGCTAGCCGAGGAGCTAAAGGCCATGATGTCCTACTGCCGTGATTGTAGGCACACGGTAGCCAACGTGAGGGCTGGCAAGGCCCTGCTGATAAGGGCATCACTAGCATCGCTAGGCCAGTAGGAGCCCAAGCTATTTTTCCACCCTGCCATGGCCAGAACTTATCTTCCCATTTTTGGCACTAGGCCTGCTGATGCTCTTTAAATACAAATGCCAACCTGTTTCCCCTTCCCTCATGATTTTTGCTACGCCTTTTACTAATGCATCAAGCTTCCTTGATGTTTCAGCATCAAAATATGCCTCACCGCATTGCTCACACTCAAAAGCTGGGACGCCCCTCACTATAATGCTAGCTAGTGCTAGCGTGTAATAGTTTAACTCAAGGTGCGTGGGGGAGCCAATCTAATCCCGTTGTCC
>DQYM01000036.1 GCA_011040545.1 Candidatus Bathyarchaeota archaeon
CCTCTCATCTGATTCCTCAATAGCCATCTTTATGACTGGGTGGGGCTCTAGGCCCTTCAGCATGGTCCTAGCTATATCTGCAGCTGCATCTGCTATCTCCTCACCTAGGAAGGCTATCCTGAGGAGGGCCAGCATGTCGTCTACCTCAACCATGTTGAACTTGCTCGTTAGGACAGCTACCTGGAGGTCCGTGTGGAGCTCATCTACGTACTCCTCCAGGCGCTCTGCCTCCCTAGCTAGCTCAGGGCTGTTCAGCAGGAGGGCTGTGTAGGCTAGGTCTATGGCTAGCTCAGAGGACTCCTTTAGCTCTGTTAGGAGCTCCGCAAGCCTAACTACATGCTCATCTGATTCTGGTATGCTAGGGGGCCTACCGTGCTCATCTGCTAGCTCAACGAGCTCCCTTACCTCCTCTGGTGAGCCACGTGCTATTATTATATCGCCTGGCAGGAGGACCTCATCGTCCTCTGGGTTTAGTATCCAGCTCCCATTCCTCTTTATGGCTATGACCTCTACCCAGGGCTCAAGCTCACCTGCCCTTGCGTTAGCTAGCTTAGAGCCCTCAGCTACGAATACCCTAACGAGCCTCTCCTTCGTGTGGGCAAAGGCTTCCCTTATGGCTGGGTGGAGGCCAGCACCTCGCATGACCATCTTAGCTATATCTGCAGCTGCATCTATGATTCGGGCTATGGAACGCCCCACGCACGATATTGGGACTAGGGCTATGGCATCCTCAGGCCTCCTAGCAGCCAGCATGAGGGCCATCTCAAGGTTCAGCAGGAGGTCGCCAGCGTGCTCCTCTATCTCAAGCACCTCCTGGGCTAGGTCGGGGCTGTGGAATAGGTAGGCTGAGTAGGCTAGGTCTATGGCTAGCTCACACAGGTCCTTCAGATCTACTAGGAGCTCCCTAACGGGCGCAGGCCTTAACATCAGCCTGCCCCTACTTTGCCCCAACTTACCCTTTCTACCCCCTACGTACACGACTTCTTCTACTTAGGAGGATTTAAGCCCTACGCTCAGGAGGGCAGCACAAGCCATATAGGGCCAGCCCCCTCTGGCCGAGCGGTGAGGGGCTTGAGGATAGGGCAGGTTGAGGTAGAAGATACGTTCTCAGAGCTATTCCCAATGTGGGTTTCAAGGGTCCTGATAACAGCCGATAGCGAGAAGTGGGCACTTATAGCTGCTCAAGAGGCTACTGGCTTTGCCACCAGCATAATAGGCTCGCCAGCTGAGGCAGGCATAGAAGGGCCTGTTGGACCAGAGGGAACACCAGATAGGAGGCCTGGCTACTTAATCCACATCTACCAGAGGAACTGGAGGCTGCTTAGGGAGCAGCTCATAGCCCGAATAGGCCAGTGCGTCCTGACCTGCCCGACCACAGCTGCCTTTGATGCTACACCAGAGCCAAGGAGGAAGCTAGGGGTCGGTAGGGCCATTAGGATGTTCGGGGATGGCTGGCAGAGGAGGGCAGTACGCTATGGGCGGAGGCTATGGCGCATACCAGTTATGGAAGGTGAGTTCGTGGTAGAGGATGCATTTGGTGCTAGGATTGGCATAGCAGGTGGGGTCATCATAATAATGGCAAGGGATAGGCGCTCTGGCCTTTCAGCAGCTGAGAGGGCAGCTGAGGCTGCTAGGGCCGTTGGCAACGTCATACTGCCCTTCCCAGGTGGCATCTGCAGGGCGGGTTCAAAGGTGGGCTCAAGGAAGTACAAGCTCCCAGCTTCTACGAACGAGCCCTTCTGCCCGAGGCTGAGGAAGCTAGTTGAGGGGACGAAGGTGCCTGAGGGCGTGAGGTGCGTTTACGAGCTAGTCATAAATGGCCTAGATCTTGAGAGCGTGAAGAAGGCCATGGCAGCTGCTATAAGGGCTGCAGCTGAGATGCCCAATGTGGTTAAGATAACATCGGCTAATTATGGTGGCAAGCTTGGGCCAGTAAAGGTGTACCTTAAGGAGCTGGTCAGTGTCTAGCTTGCTCGGCTAGCACGGAGCCCTAGGAGATTGCCCAGAAGCTGGGCGCTGCAGCTCAGCTCGTAGGGAAGGCGCTCACCTCCTCAGCCCCCAGCCGTAATACCTCACAGCTGCAGCGCCCTGAAAGGCAGGCTCTAGGGTCCTAAAAACTTAATTCGTGGCCCTCAGCCGTCTAGGCAAGTAATTATAGAATTAATCACCATGTTTTTAGGTGCTAGATGCTTTTCTCCAGCTTATTACAACTGCCTAGAAAGGCAATAGCTTATGAGGATCTAGCTTAGACAGCTAGGTTGGTGGTGGAGTTGAAGAAAGCACTAATAGTTGGGATTATTGCAGTTAGCTTAGTAGTCATAGCCAGCGTTGGCTACTTCACGCTCTTCCCAAGTGGCTTTAGGCTTCCTGAGGTAAAGTCCATGTGGCATGAGTGGGGGGCCATCAGCGAGAACACAACTGAGGTCATAAGCCATGTGGTCATCCACAACCCAAGTAGGGTTTCAGCTACCATAAATGAGGTCGTCTACACCATATTTCTCAACGGCATACCAATGGCTCAGGGGCACTCTACTGGTCCAGTAAGCCTCCCGCCAGAGGGGGATGTAGAGCTACTGCTGAGCACCATAATTGATAACACGAAGATACCTGCCTGGTGGGTTAGCCACTTAAGGGGCAACCAGCTCACTAAGGTTGAGCTCAGGGGCACCATAAGGGGGACCATCTATGGCATATCCTTTAGCTTCCCGATATACTACACGAGGGATCTAGAGACCGACCTAGATGAGTGGCTTGACTACAATAATGAAACGACCATAAGGATCTCCGATGTGCCACCACTGTACGTGGTCGTGAGGGGCGTGGATACTAGCCTTGGCTCATTCAATGATACGACCACCCAGTTCGTGCACGTAGCTAGGATCTACAACCCAAATGATGTAGTGATAGTCGTTAGCAAGATGTATGGCGAGGTATTCGTAGATGGCGTGCTAATAGCCGTTGGGGAGCAGCCTGCAGATGCCATAATCATAGGGCCTGGCCAGGAGGCAAGCATAACATTCTACAGCTACGTAGATAACACGAAGATGGATGATGTATGGGCTAGGCACCTAATGAACGGTGAGCGATCTACCGTGCTCGTGAAGATATACTTGGTCTCAGATGGGGGCTTGGTGGAGGTATACGAGTACGAAGGGGAGTTTGAAACCGATATACTTGGCTCAGCTAGCCAGTTCAGCCCCTGAGCTCCAGCAGGTGGCCCTAGTGCCAGATAGGCTACCTACTAGGCCACTTAGCTTATTAGGGCTAGTGGTCGCCAGCCGATAGAGCCTTGAGGCTACTCAGCTGGGATGAGAAGCATGGCGTGATGGTGCTCCTGCCTGAGGACGTAGATGACCTATGGGCACTCTACATGGCCATTGAGCCAGGGGACCTAGTAGAAGCTAGGACGAGCAGGGAGAAGAAGGTTGAGGGGGCTAAATCAAGGGGGCGTAGGGTCCCCGTTAAGCTGGCCGTGAGGGTTGAGAAGAAGGCATTTGATGCCCTAATGGGACGGCTTAGGCTCCTAGGCACGATAGAGAGGGCACCTGCTGAGTTTGAAGATGATATAGGCAAGCACCACTCCCTTAGCATAAGGCCAGGCTCAGCTTTGGTGCTCCAGAAGGAGAGATGGGGTCGCTTCCAGCTTGAGGTGCTTAAGAGGGCATGTGAGGCAAGGCCTAGGCCCCTGCTCGTGCTCTCAATAGATGACGAGGAGTTCTGCATAGCCCTCGTGGGCATGAGAGATGTTGAAATCGTAGCTGAGGGCGAGAACAAGCTAGCTAAGGAAGGGAAGGCTAGCTCAAGGGAAGAAACCCTAAGGCCATTTATGCTTGAGGCCCTTGAGGCCCTAAAGAGGGCATGGGAAGCACATAGGAAGCCAATAGCTATAATAGGCCCCAGCCTTGAGAGGGATATCTTCTCATCTACCTTGAAGGCCAGAGAGCCCTTGCTTGCTGAGAAGATTGTTGCTCTTAGGTCCGTTAGTACTGGTGGCTTATCTGGCATATATGAGGCCATAAGGGCAGGCATTTTATCTAAGGCCCTCTCCGAGGCAAGGCTTGTAAGGGAAGCTGAGGCCGTGAAGGAGCTCCTATTCAGGCTTGGCCGTGGGGATAGGCGTGTTGCCTATGGGCTAAGCGATGTTAAGAGGGCCTGCTCATATGGGGCTATTGATAGGCTCCTCGTGGCAGATGCCCTATTGAGGGATGCAGATGAGGATCTTAGGGTAAGGCTAGAGGAGCTCATGATGGATGTTGAGGCCAAGGGAGGAGAGGTAATGATAATTAGCTCAGGGCATGAGGCTGGTAGGAACCTGCTATCCCTAGGTGGCATAGCTGCACTACTTAGGTTCCCCCTTGACTAAATCGCTTTAGCTTCCCCTTTATTCGTGCCAGGAGGCCTGGCTTCACCTTTACTAGCTTGAGGAAGGGGGCCTCCCTTACATCGTAGATGGCAAACGCTAGGTGGCCAGATAGCCTCTCCTTAGCAGCGACCTCAAGGCTCCTGAGCAGTGCAGCCCTAAAGGCAGCTGACCTGTTCTCGCATAGTATGTCCACGAACTTTGGGGCCATATCAAATATCCCTGCCCTCTCAGATGTAAGGGCGTAGAACATGCTCGGTAGGGCCTCGTACTCTGGTATATTGCCAGTGGGCAGGTAGCAGGCCAGCCTAGTGCCAGGGGCCTCATCCTGGAGGGACACGAGCATGCTAGCTGCCCAGCCTAGCTTAGCTAGGTAGCTAGCCCCATCTACTATGAGTAAGGATCCCTGGCCACCGAGCTCAATGGCCACGTAGGAGATGAGCATGGGGAGGAATAGCTCGTGTAAGGTGCCTATTACATCGTGCACTACTACGCCTAGCCCATAATGCTCAACTGAGTCCCTCAAGGCCCCTAGGCCATCTCCCTCGCACACGATGGCCGATAGGGCCTCGGTTGAGTAGGCCTCCTGGACGTTCTTCTTCCACACGTTTAGGAAGACCCTGTATTCCTCCTTCCTCCTCTGCCTAACTAAGCTGAAGAACTTTGCTGCGTAGCGTAGCCCCACGCTTATGAGGCTAGTAGGTGTTACGAAGGCAGCAAGGGTGCTAAGGGCATCAGCAGCAGCCTGGTACTTATCTGCACCCTTCACCCTAGTCGTGAGGTCCTCCTTGAAGGATGGTGGCCCTAGCTTATCCATGAGGAAGTCCGAAAGCGCCTCTAGGCTACTTACATCTACTTCTTTTATCTTCCTCTTCAAAGGGGTTGCATCTTCAACTAGCTTGGCTAGGGTGCCTGGGTTAGCCGATAGCCAGTCTAAGCTCAGCTTAACCCTATCCAGGGAGCTAAGTGGCCCTTCGGTTAGAGC
>DQYM01000242.1 GCA_011040545.1 Candidatus Bathyarchaeota archaeon
GGCTGGGATAGGTATGAAGTAGGGGAAGCAGATGAGCTAGCCCTAAGGGCAATTGAGGTAGTTGGGCCTTATCCAAGGCCCTACAGGCCTAGGAGGAGGAAGACGAAGCGCCTTGAGGATATGATAATGAAATACCTAAGTCGGGATACCTAGGTCGGAAGTAGGTATATCTAGCTGGCGTGGGTAGGTGAGCTAGGGCAGATCATGGGCGAGGTCGTGCTCAAGAGGGAGGCAGTAGAGGAATACCTATCTAGGCTCCTAGGTCGTGATGCTAAGGTAATCAAGGTAGGGGAGCTTGGCCGTGAGCTTAGGCCAGCTGAGGAAGAGCTAAAAGGATTTGGGTATGGCAAGCCGTATTTGATAGTAGCATTAGTTAGTGGTGAGGAAAGAGAGTTCGTGCTTGAAACTGTGAGGCCAGGCCAATTCGGCCATGAGTATCGGTCAGATAGGGCTGCCATCCTGCTCTGGCAGTACGAGGCCTTCAATAAGCTACCGAAGCACGTGAGGGCCATAGATGTAGGGGCCTTCACAAGGGAAGGCAGGCTTAAGTCCCTAGGGGATTGTGGGGAATTCTTCCTGCTTGTGGAGAAGGCAGAAGGCATCCTTTATCACGTTGATCTAGATAGGATACTTAAGGAGAAAGCCCTAACCGACCTAGATAAGCGTAGGTGCATGGCCCTAGCCGACTACCTTGCAGAAATACATTCTGTCAAGCTGGATGAGCCAGGCCTGTATGTAAGGCGCATAAGGGATCTAATAGGGCATGGCGAGTGCATAATGGGCCTCATAGATAGCTACCCACCTGGCCTAGAATATGCACCAGAGGAGTTCTTCAAGCACCTAGAGCACTTATGCATAGAGTGGAGGTGGAGGCTAAAGAAGAAGGCCCACCGACTAAGCCAGGTGCATGGGGATTTCCATCCCTGGAACATAGTGTTCATGCCAGGTAGCACGGACTTCAAGCTATTAGATAGGAGCAGGGGGGATTGGGGGGAGCCAGCTGACGACCTAACTGCCCTCACCATAAATTACATATTCTACTCCATCCGTGCCTATGGCCGCCTAGCTGGGCCATTTGAGGAGCTCTTCAGGGCCTTCTGGGATCGCTACCTAGAGAGGACGGGTGATGAAGAGGTCCTTGAGGTCGTGCAGCCATTTTACGCATGGAGGGGGCTTGTCGTCGCAAGCCCAATTTGGTACCCAACCCTACCCACTGAGGTGCGCATGAAGCTGCTTAGGTTTGTGCTGAGGGTGCTTGAAGTAGAGAGGTTTGAGCTAGAGGCCGTGAATAGCTACATACTTGGCTGAGGGGGCAGTAGGCCTAGCCCTATCAGGAGGCCCGATGCAGAAAGGAAGGCGACCTTGAGGGCCGTAATTAAGAGCATAGCCAAGGGCAGGGGGGCAGCGAGTGGGTGGAGGAGGGCAAGCGTTATAGCTACCATGCCTAGGGCTGATCCCCAGAGGAGCTTGACCCGCTTGCCTCTGGCCCTTAAGTATGTAGGTAAGATCCCCTTTTGGGCTGCTACAAATAGGCTCATGCAGCTTATGTAGCCAGTAATGGCCATGAGCATGACAGCTACCCCAAGCAAGGGCCAGTAAAGGCCGTAAGCGCCTATTAGCTTTAGGCTAGCTGCTGTGAGGGCCAAGGAGGCCGTGATAACCAATACCGCTATCAAGGCCTTATCTAACATGCCATAGCCTTGCCTGCTAAAGGAGCTCACGTAGAGGCGGATGAGCAGGAGGGCCGTAGTAGCTAGTGCGATATCAAGGGCGGTTAAGAAGGACGATATAGCATGGGCTAGCCATGATCCCTGAGCTAGGTCCACAGCGAGGAGGCCGAGGGTATGCATTAGGTCGCCAAGGCCAGCTAGTAGGAAGGCAAGGCCTGGCTTGAGGAGGCCCTCTGCACTAGCCCTAGCGGATAGGAGGGCAAAGCCAAGGCTTAGTATGATGGCCTCATAAGCAAGACCAAGGCCGTAGACCAGGAGCCTCAAGGGCAGAGGCCCCCCTCGCACGCCTGGCCCACTAGCTAATGATCTTATAAACCTAGCGACCAGCCAATTGGTCGGAGGCCAAGATGAGGGGCCGAAGGGGCTGGGCCATCTGGATAACTGGCCTACCATCAAGTGGTAAGTCAACTATTGCCCACCTCCTCGTGGAGAAGCTATCTAACATGGGGATCAAGGTCCAGGTGCTTGAGTCAGATGAGCTTAGGCGTGTGCTAACCCCAAGGCCAAAGTACACGGAGGAGGAAAGGGATTGGTTTTACAATGTAATGGCCTGGATAGGCTGGCTACTGGTAAGAAATGGTGTTAACGTCATATTTGATGCTACGGCGAATAGGAGGGCCTATAGGGAGAGGGCTAGGCGCCTCATAGGGGCTGATAGGTTCATGGAGGTATACGTTAGGTGCCCAATTAGGGTATGCATGGAGAGGGATGTGAAGGGCATTTACAAGCTGGCCCTAGAGGGGAAGGCAAGCACCGTCCCAGGGCTACAGGTGCCCTATGAAGAGCCAGTTAAGCCAGATGTAGTAGTTGATACAGATAGGATGTCGCCTGAGGAGTGTGCTGATGTGATCTTAAGGCATATCCTTAAGCGGTTCTACCGTGGGGCCAGCGAGGCCCTAGGACGTGATGAGGTCGGTGGGCGATGAGGGAGGGGCGCAGAGGGGGCTGGCTATACTACGATGTCCACGGGGTCCTTAGGGCTAGGAGCAACGTGCCTATCCTAAATGATTTCTTCAGGGTCGTGGAGATCCAGGGCAGGCCCGACCTAACCGTGTTCATTGGCGACTTCAAGCCTAGGGGCCTGGTCGGCAGGGACATGCTAAGGCTAGTGTATAGGGCCAAGGGGGTCCTCAGGTCGGAGATCTTGATAAGGGGCCTAGCATCTGGGCGGGCAGTAGTGCTCATCTCTAACCCAGCCTTCAGGCTGCTTGGGAAGGTTAGCCGAAGGGTAGGGAAGCTCATAAAGGCCATTTACTACTTGCTCATGCTCAAGAAAGGGCATGTTCCAATGCACTCCGCCTGCGTGGAGAAAGATGGCAGGGGCATCCTACTCACGGCCCCACCAGAAACTGGGAAGACCCTAACGGCCATAAGGCTCGTGCTAGAGCATGGCTTTAGGCTCTTAGGCGATGACATGGTGATCTTAGGACCTAATCTAAGGGTGCTAGCCGATCCAGGGGCCATGACGCTACACCCGATCCACATCAAGGCCTGTGGTATAAGGCTAGGCACGAGGAAGAAAGTTGAAATGGCAATTAGGCATGCCCTAAGGCGCATCCCCTATGTTGTTATGGCTGTTAAGGAGTTCAAGATGAAAGTTGATGATGTGATAGGGCGGGATAAGATAGCAAAGGAGGCTAGGGCAAGCCAGGTATTCTTCCTAGAGGAAGGAAGGCAGCAAGTGAGGACGCTGGGGCCAGATGAAGCCTATGAGAGGCTCATGGCCGCTGGTAGGATGCACTACCTAGTCTACGAGAACGAGGTCATACAGGAGTATGCGTACAGGAACCCAGAGCTAGGCCTTGAGGGCCTCTTCAGCAGGCTAAGATCCCTCTTCAGGGAGCTAGTAGAAAGCTTGGATTGCTGGCTCATAAGGTGCCGTGGGAAGAGGTTTGCCGACCTCATGGCAAGGGAGGGGCTCCTCTAGGCTAGAGGGCTTATAGCCCCAAGGGGCCTCCCCACTGGGATGTAGGATTGAGGGTAGCCGTAGTCCACCATAGCCTTAACTCCTGTGGCGGTGGGGAGAGGCTCTGCTTAAACGTGATAGAGGCCCTAAAGGCCAGGGGCCATGAGGTCATCCTAGCTACTACTGAGCCAACTGATTGGGATAGGGTTAGGACTGCCTTTGGTCGCTCCCCAGAGCCAGATAAAGAGCTAAACCTCCTGCCACTACGCCTAAGGGCCTTCGGCATATACCAGCGTATGGCAACTGGCCTGCTCGTCAGCAAGCTGCTGGGGGAGGTAGATATGGTCATAAACACGCATGGCGATATGGTAGCTGCCCCATGCCACATAACCTACGTCCACTACCCAGTTTTCGCCCTCCTTGAGCAAACCAGGGATGTGCGTGTTAAGTACAGGAAGAGCCTCTTCTGGCGCTTCTACTTCACCCCCTACCAGCTACTTCAGACACGCCTGTGGCGCTTCTTCGTGGGCAGGACGCTGATCCTCACGAACAGCAGCTTCTCACGCTCTGTTATAAGGGAGAAGGTAGGTCGGGATGCCGTAGTGGTCTACCCACCAGTTGATATAAGGGCCTTCAGGCCTGGCCGAAAGGAGCCACTCGTGCTTACCGTTGGGAGGTTCACATGGGAGAAGAGGCTTGATATCGTGCCTAGGATAGCTAAGCTGGTCCCAGAGGCAGATTTCATCATAGCTGGCTCAACCGCCATAGGCTCACGTGAGATAATAAGGCGCATAGAGGCTGCTAGCCTGCCGAACGTAGAGGTAAGGCCAGATGTGCCATTTGAGGAGCTTAGGGAGCTGTACGCAAGGGCCAAGATCTACCTCCACACCATGGTAGCTGAGCACTTCGGCATAAGCGTGGTAGAGGGCATGGCAAGTGGTTGCGTGCCAGTAGTCCATGCTAGCGGTGGCCCCTGGCTAGATATAATTAAGCAAGGGCAATACGGTATTGGCTACAGGAGCGTGAAGGAAGCTGCGGAGGCCATAAGGAAGCTCCTCTCAAATGAAGAGCTATGGGCAGGGCTTAGTAAGAAAGCCCTAGATCGCTCTAGGGCCTTTAGCGAGGAAGCATTTAAGGAGAAATTCATGCATGTAGTAGAGCTATACGCAAGCGGACTTGGGCTCTAGAGCTCTAGGCCACCGCTGGGCAGGTAGGGGGCTAGGAGCTCCATAAGTGGCCTAAAGAGCCACTTATTCGCAGCTACTACGTAGAGGCCCTCATCAGGGCTCAGCATTCCCCTTGGCTCTAGCTTCCCCCTCAGCCACATCTTGGCCCCCGCCTCCTTGGCTATTAGGAGGCCAGCAGCTACATCAGTTGGCCTTATCTGGCCCCTTAGGTCAACGTGGGCATCAAATGTGCCAGATGCGAGGAGGCATAGCTCCAGGGCTGCTGAGCCGAGCTGCCTTGCAGCCCTTATGGTAGAGGCTAGCTTGAGAGCCCATTCCCCCTCTTCTGGCAGCCTGCTCGCATCCATAGATATAAATGCATTCTCAAGGTGCTCTGTGCTAGATGTAGAGAGCCTCCTCCCACCTGAGAAGGCACCCTGGCCCCTAACTGCGTAGAACTCACGACCAGAGAAGACCTCTAGCACTAGCCCCTCGCTTAGGTGCCTTAGGTCTGGGCCTAAGCAGGTGGCCAACGATATAGTA
>DQYM01000150.1 GCA_011040545.1 Candidatus Bathyarchaeota archaeon
GACCCAGTCAAGGGCGAGTACGAGGGCGTGAACAAGGTCGTTAAGGAGAAGTCGCTTGGCGCCATAGAGCGTGTCTGGCTCTACACGGCCTTTGGCTACCCACATACATCCTGTGGCTGCTTTGAGGCAGCTGCCTTCTACATGCCCGAGGTAGATGGCTTTGGCATAGTCCATAGGGGCTTTAGGGGTGAGACGCCAAATGGCCTTACCTTCGTGGCTGTCGCAGATGCTACTGCTGGTGGCCGCCAGGTAGATGGCTTCCATGGCATATCATTTGAGTACATGCGCTCGCCTAAGTTCCTACAGGCAGATGGGGGCTGGCATAGGGTCGTCTGGGCACCTAAGGAGGTCCTTGAGCGTGTCTGGGACTTCATACCAGAGGATGTTAGGGATAAGATAGCTACGGAGGAGGATGTCTCAAACATGGAGGAGCTTAAGAAGTTCTTAATTGAGAAGGGGCACCCAGTTGTTGAGCGTTGGAAGGAGAAGGGGCTCCTTGAGGAGAAGAAGCCAGAGGAGAAGCCAGTTGAGGCTGAGGAGCTAATCCCAGCTGTAGCTGGCGTGCCAGCACTAGGTGGTCTCCGTGTTGAGCTTGAGGGGGCCACCATAACGATAAGTAAGATCACCATAAGGGCACCTGAGAGGGGGTAGGCGTAATGGGGCAGGAGAGCCCTACGGTCCTTAAGACATCTGAGATCCTCAAGATCCTAGCTAACTTCGGTGAGGTAGAGCTTGAGGACGTAGTGATAAGGGCAAAGAAGATAGTGATAAGGCCCCTTAGGGCAAGGAGGGGTGAGTAGCATGGGCGAGGAGAAGGAGCGCAGGGAGGAGACAGCTGAGAGCTTCTTAGCCCAGTTCCTACCAGAGATACTGGAGCTCCTATCTAAGTTTGAGGCCATAGAGCTTGAGGACGTGGAAATATACGCTAAGAGGCTTGCCCTTGAGTTCCTACCCGCCGTCCCAGCAGCTGCCCCACCGACGGTAGCCCCGCCAAAGCCAGTTGAGCTCCTCACGGAGGGCTTTGAGGAGCCCGTCATGTCGTACCCTGGCCGTGTGCTTGAGGTAAAGCTAGGCGCTACTCGCTCAGAGGGTGGCACAAGGGGACGTGTGGTCGTCATAGGTGGTGAGACCTGCCCGCCCTTCTACCTATTTGAGAGCCCACCTCCACATAGGCCAGTTGTATCCATGGATGTATTTGATGCGAAGATCCCGCTCCCAAAGGCGTATAAAGCCCACATAAAGGATGTAATACACGACCCAGCTGAGTGGGCCAAGAGGCACGTGGAGAAGTTCGGTGCCGATATGATAACCATCCACTTGATAAGCACTGACCCACTTGGCGAGGATAAGCCAGCCCGTGAGGCAGCTAAGACGGTTGAGGAGGTGCTGCAGGCCGTAGATGTGCCCATCATAATCGGTGGGACTGGCGACCCACATAAGGATGCTGAGGTATTCCAGTACATAGCCGAGATGGCTGCTGGCGAGAGGCTCATGTTCAGCTCCCTTACGCTTGACATGGCTGATGCTGGCACCCTTGAGCCCACGGCCAAGGCAATAGCAAAGTTTGACCACGTAGTACTTGCCTTCACGCCAATAGACCTGAACCTAGCTAGGGAGCTGAACAGGAAGCTGTATGAGTTCGTGCCAAGGGAATCAATAATAATGGACCTTACAACTGCTGCCCTTGGCTACGGCATAGAGTACTCATACACGATCATGGAGAGGGCTAGGCTAGCTGCCCTAATGGGCGATAAGGAGCTCCAGCACCCCATGCTTGCTGCCGCAAGCAACTCCTGGGCTGCGAGGGAGGCCTGGATGAAGGAGGAGGAGCTAGGGCCTGAGTGGGGGCCAAGGGAGCTTAGGGGGCCACTCTGGGAGACCTTAACGGGCCTGATACTGCTCCTAGCTGGCGTTGACCTACTCATGGTTGGCCATCCAGCCACGACTAGGACGCTGAAGAAGTTCATAGATACGCTGATGTCCCGTGGGAAGGCTAAGGGGGCTGATATAGCGAATTGGGTTAGCACTAGCCTGGAGGGATGAGCATGTCAAGGGCAGCTAAGGAGATAAGCCCAATTGAGATATACAAGTACCTCCCCAAGACCAACTGCGGTGCCTGCGGTGAGAAGACCTGTATGGCCTTTGCTACTAAGCTAGCTAACCGTGAGGCAAGGCTTGAGGAGTGCCCAGAGCTCCTTAAGCCAGAGTACAAGGAGGCCTACCAGGCCCTCTGGGAGATGCTCAAGCCACCCGTGAAGGAGGTCGTGATAGGCTCTGGCGATAGGGCCGTGAAGGTAGGCGGTAAGTACGTCATGTACAGGCACGAGCTCACCTACCACAACCCAACCCCCATAGCCATAGATGTAGAGGACACGCTAGAGCCAGATGCCATCAGGGAGCGGGTCAAGCGCATCCAGGAGATGACCTATGAGTACATAGGTCGCCTCCTAAAGCTAGATGGCGTGGCCGTGAGGTGTGTATCTGGTGATGCAGAGAAGTTCAAGCAGGCAGTTCAGGTAGTGGCTGAGGAAACGGACATGCCACTTATCCTATGCTGCCTAAACCCAGATGTGCTTGAGTATGCACTTGTAACCGTCTATGAGCGTAGGCCCCTCCTCTACGCTGCTACGAAGGAGAACTGGCGTGAGATGGCTGAGCTAGCAACGGGGTACAAGTGCCCACTAGCTGTCTTCGCACCAGGCGATATAGCCCTGCTTAGGTCGCTGGTTAAGACGCTGACGGCCTATGGCGTTGAGGACCTAGTGCTTGACCCAGGTACCTTCCCAGGAGAGGGCTTCTCCGACACGCTAAATAACTTCACCATGATAAGGCGTGCAGCCTGCAAGCAGGGCGATGAGCTCCTTGGCTTCCCGCTCCTAGGCGTGCCCGCCGTTGCCTGGCTTGATAAGGAGGCACCATACGAGCTTAAGGCATGGAATGAGGCCTGTATGGCGGTCATGCTCTTAACTAGGTTTGCCGACCTGCTCATAATGCACAGCCTAGATGGCTGGGTTCAGCTGCCAGTAATGATATGGCGTGAGAACATATACACAGATCCAAGGAAGCCAGTATCAGTAGAGCCAGGCCTACGCACCTTCGGGCAGCCAGATGAGATGTCGCCCGTGCTCGTAACGACCAACTATGCCCTAACGTACTTCACGGTTGAGAACGATATAAAGGCAGCTAAGCTAGATTGCTACCTGATAGTGGTTGATACAGAGGGGCTGAGCGTCCAGAGCGCAGTAGCTGGCCGTAAGCTAACGGCAGAGCTCATAGCAGATGCCATAAAGGAATCTGGTATTGAGGAGCGTGTGAAGCACAGGTACGTGGTCATACCTGGCCTAGCAGCGAGGTTGAGCGGTGAGCTTGAGGAGCTAAGTGGCTGGAGGGTGCTAGTAGGCCCCAAGGACTCATCTGCCATACCCAAGTTCTTCGCTGAGAGCTGGCCACCAAAGGAAGAAGGGTGATTTTTGGCTAAGCTACCACCTAGCTCCTAACTTAGCCCTTGGACCCAACAAGGGACCTCCATCACAGCCTATGGCTGTGGCATCCTGTAGAGGATTATCTTGTGCGTTAGGAAGCGGTAGCGCTCATTCTCAACGAACTTATCCACGAGGATGGGCGTCCAGCCAGGCACCTCATACTCGTGCGAGACCACCCTGGCGCCAGGCTTAAGCTCACGCTCAAGCTTTGGCCTCACCTTCATGTTAGCAGATGTGGTCAGGTAGAGCGTAACTACATCTGCATCGCTTACATCAACATCAAAGAAGTTAGCATTTATTATCTTCACCCTATCTGAGAGGCCAGCTTCCTCAACAGCCCTCATGGCCTTGAGGGCTAGGTCCTTCCTAATCTCTATGCCTACGCCAAAAGCACCGAACTCCTTAGCTGCTGTTATGACAATACGGCCATCGCCACATCCTAGGTCGTAGACGACCTCGCCTGGCTTTACGTTTGCTAGCTCCAACATGCGCCTCACGACGGGCATGGGCGTGGCCAGGTAGGGGGCCACTGACATGGGCTGCACCGTGCCTGTAGGTGCTAGCAGGCCACATAAGCGTTTCCCTGGCCCCTGGGAATGGATAATTCCTATCCCCGCTGCCCGATGGGCCAGGTAGACCAGCAAAGGGCCACTAGGGGCCTATTAGATCCTCTAGGTAGGCTAGGTGCTTATTTGGCTCCTTAGCTATGTGGAGCCTGCCATCCCCATTTTCGGTGAGGTCCCCTATGAGCGTGTAGAATGGCCCCTGGACCTTCTCGCCCTTGAACTTCACGCCCTTTGAAATGCGGATTACATTGAAGCCAGGTAGGATGGCTGGCACGTGGCCGCAAATTATGATCTTGCCACCACGCATGAAGGCGCCTGGCCTCCCCTCGCAATCCCCACGCACAAGGATGGCGCCTCCCTGCATGTGTATGCCTGGGAAGAGGCCCACCGAGCCCCTCACCTCTATGGCCCCACCACGCATGAAGTTGCCTAGCTCATAGCCAGCTGAGCCATGTATGATTATGGATCCACCGCTCATGCCCTCCCTTGAGCCCCTGTAGGCTGAGGCCACGTAATCACCAGCTGAGCCAAGCACCTCTATGGTCCCGCCTACCATCCTGGTGCCTAGCCAGGAGCCAGCATTCCCATGCACTTCTATCCTGCCACCACGCATGTGCTCGCCAGTTAGGAGCCCTATATCGCCCTCAATCACGATGAGGCCAGTGGCCATCTCAAAGCCAACCTGCCTTACCTTGCTGAGGTCGCCCTGGAGCCTTATGGTTAGCTCATCTGCCTTAGCGCTTGCATCGCCCTCCACGTGGAATACATCGGCAAGCTTTACCTTCCTGTTCCCCCTCTGGACCTCAAGGGAGCCTATTTCACGCTCGGAGAGGCCAGCGAAGGCATCTGGTGTTATACAGGGCGCATAAACTGGCACCCTTATTGGCTCCCTTGGCCTAAGCCTTACCTCAGCCCCCACGCCTAGCACCGCTAGCCAGCCTGCCCAGGCCTAGAAAAGACCTACCCTTAGCCTCAAGCCTTGGCTTTATGAAGTCTATGCCAAAGCCCCAGATCATGGTCGTTATCGTATAGCCCACGAAATCGCCCTCCATCACCGTAGGTATTATCTCAGTTACCTTGAACTTAGAGCGGAGGAGGCTCATTACGTCCTCAGCTACCTTCTGCGGGAAGTGCCTAGCCTTGCAGAGCACGAAGGCCTTTCCGACAGTTAGGATCTTGGAGTGAAGGCTCATGTTGCGCTCAAGCTCCTTACGCCACCTATCCATGAAGTCCTTTGC
>DQYM01000176.1 GCA_011040545.1 Candidatus Bathyarchaeota archaeon
ATAGGGCAAGTAATTAACCTTATAAGGAGGTATGCCGAACTGAGGGGCGGTGGTGGCTGTGAGGGAGATGACGAGGCGCTTCCTAGCTGATGCCTTCGCTGGTGAGAGCCAGGCCCACATGCGCTACTTGATATTTGCTGAGAAGGCAGAGAACGAGGGCTTCTCCAAGGTGGCCAGGCTGTTCAAGGCCATAGCCTATGCTGAGTTCGTCCACGCCAGGAACCACCTTAATACGCTTGGGCAGGTGGGCACTACGGCTGATAATCTAAAGGTAGCTATTGATGGCGAGGCATTTGAGGCCCAGGAGATGTACCCAGCCTACCATGAGGTCGCAAAGCTCCAGGGCGAGGAGGGGGCCCAGAGGACCACACGCTTCGCTATGGAGGCTGAGAAGGTACATGCGGAGCTCTACTCCAAGGCCAGGGAGGCAGTGCTCAAGGGCCAGGATGTGGACATGGAGAAGGTCTACGTATGCCCGATGTGTGGCTACACGGTTGTAGGCGAGGCCCCAGATAAGTGCCCAATCTGTGGTTGCCCAAGGGAGCGGTTCGTGAGGTTCTGAGCGCAATGGCAAAAGCACCTTTATTTTCACCCCTAGCTTATAAGAGCGCAATCCGCACCAGCAGGGCCATAAGAGGGCACCTATGAGGCGGGGGAGATGGCACCGAGGGGCAAGCATAGGAAAGAGCTAGATGAGAAGGATAGGAGGATACTAGAGATACTCATGGAGAGGGGGAGGGCTACCTTCAGGGAGCTAGCGAGGGAGCTCGGCATGAGCGATGTAGCTATTAGGAAGAGGGTCCTAAGGCTTGAGCGCTCAGGCATAATATCTGGCTACACGGCCCTAGTGGACCCAAGGGCACTTGGCTTCTCAGTTATATCCCTTACTGGAGTTGATGTTGAGCCTGGTGAGCTCCTCAGGGTAGCTAGGGAGCTCGTAGCAAAGGACTACGTCCGCTCTGCCTGGCTGACGACGGGCGACCACGAGATAATGCTTGAGGTATGGGCTAGGGATGAGGCAGAGATGGATGCCATAATAGAGGAGATAAAGGCCATGGATGGCGTTGTCCGTGTCTGCCCAGCCGTCGTGATAGAGAAGCTCAAGCCCAGGGGGCATGTGCCCTAAGGGGCCTTGAGCTTGAGCCTAGAGGATAAGGGAATGGAAGGCTAAGGGGCTCAAGGATGCCCTGGCCTTGCCATACTACTCCCCACCTCTAATCTCATCTAGGCTTTTGAGCGTAAGCAGCCCCCTCATTGAAGGAAAGCTTAAAATGCCTTCTATAACGGTGGGGCGGAGGTTGAGGAAGGTGAAGGGATACGCTGGTAGAATACTGAGGGTTGACCTCTCAACTGGCGCTATTAAGACCGAGCCACTAACGGAGGAAGTAGCGAAGAAGTACATCGGTGGCATCGGCCTTGGCATGTACCTATGGGTGAAGAACAGCGAGCCAGGTGTGGACCCATTCTCACCTGAGAACCCGCTAATCTGTGCTACTGGCCCACTATCAGGCACCTTCGCCCCAACTGGTGGTAATGGCCATGCCTTCGTAGCTAGGAGCCCAGAGAGCTATGCCATAGGTGAGGCCAAGGCCCACGGCTTCTTCGGGGCCGAGATGAAGAGGGCTGGCTACGATGCCATAATCATAGAGGGCAAGGCAGAGAGGCCCACGTACATATGGATTGATGACGATACGGTCCAGTTAATGAACGCAGAGCACCTCTGGGGCAAGACGCCAGTGGAAACCGAGGAGGCGATAAGGAAGGAGCTAGGCGACTACTACATCCGAGTGGCCTGCATTGGCCCCGCTGGCGAGAGGCTGGTCCGTGTAGCTGGCATAATGAACGATCGCTCCCGCTGGGCTGGCCGCTGTGGCCTCGGTGCCGTGATGGGCTCAAAGAACCTAAAGGCCATAGCCGTAAGGGGCACGAAGGACGTAGAGGTAGCCCACCCAGAGGAGCTTGAGGAGTTCGTGAAGGTCCTTAAGGAGCGTGCAATGGGGCCCGCTAGCACGAAGTACAGGACCTATGGCACCCTCATGAACTTCGTGGCCTACACGAAGCTCCAGACCATACCAACCCACAACTTCGGTAGGACGTACGTAGAGGGCATGGAGAAGTGGAGCGATTACATAAACGAGCGATTCGTTGTCCGCATAATAGGCTGCTACTCATGCCCAATGAGGTGCCACCACGTCTGTGTGGTGCCAGAGGGGCCTTACAAAGGCGCTACGGCCAGGCTTGAATACGAGCCAACCTGGGCTTTATCTGCCAACTGCGGCGTGAATAGGCTTGATGCAACTGTTAGGGCCATAGAGCTCTGCGACCACTACGGCCTAGATGGCATATCCACTGGCGTTATAATATCGTTCGTCATGGACTGCTACGAGCACGGCTACCTAACCAAGGAGGACCTAGATGGCATAGAGGCCCGCTTCGGCAACCACGAGGCCATGCTTGAGCTCGTGCGTAAGATAGGTGAGCGTGATGGCATAGGCGATATACTAGCCGAGGGCGTTAAGCGTGCAGCTGAGATACTAGCTGAGAAGAAGGGCATACCTGAGATAAAGAACCTAGCCTGCCACTTCAAGGGAGTTGAGATGACGGGCTACGACATAAGGAGCCTGAAGACGGCTGCCCTTGGCTACATGGTGAGCTTCCGTGGCGCCTGCCACAACAGGCACGGTGCCTACGGGCCAGATATAGCAGGCAAGGTTGACCGCTTCAAGGCAGAGAAGGGCCGTGGCAAGGTAGTAGCCGATATAGAGGATCTCTACACGCTCATAGATAGCTTCATGGTCTGCAAGTTCTCAAGGCGTATCTACGTAGAGGAAGGTGGCTTCGGTGATTTCGCTAAGCTCTACACGTACGTAACTGGCATAAAGGTAACAGCAGAGGACATGCGCACCACGGGTGCCCGCATAAACGTGCTGGCCCGTGTGATAAACGTGCGTGAGGGCTTCAGCCGTAAGGACGACTACCCATACTGGAAGGCCATGAACGTCCCAGTGCCAGAGGATGGCCCAGCCAAGGGCTGCGTCCTGACGAAGGAGGAGTGCGACCTACTGCTAGATGACTACTACGCCGTCAGGGGCTACAACAAGGATGGCATACCGCTTCCTGAAACCCTTAAGAAGCTGGGCCTTGACGAGTTCATACCAATCGTTGAGGCCCGCCTGAAGGGCTAGGAGGTGGTCGTGGTGTCCGTACCGCTTAGTAGGGCCTTCGTGGTAGCTGACCCAGAGCGTTGCGTTGGCTGTGGCCTCTGCGAGCTAGTATGCTCCTGGGAGAAGGAGGGCGTGTTCAACCCACTTAAGTCTAGGATAAGGATAGTACGCATAAAGGACATTGTAAACCTAAGCCTAACATGCCGTACCTGTGAGGACCCACCATGCGTAGCTGCTTGCCCAAGGGATGCGCTAACCCAATCTGAGCAGACGGGCTTGATAATGGTAGATGAGGATAAGTGCAATGGCTGTGGCTGGTGTATAGAGGCCTGCCCATTTGGTGCCATCACGCTACACCCAGAGAAGCGTGTTGTCATCGTATGTGATACTTGCCTTGATAGGCGTGAGAAGGGCTTACCGCCAGCCTGCGTTGAGTGGTGCCCAGAGGAGGCCCTTGAGCTAACGACCAAGGATGTGCTAGCACAGAAGGCACGTATATCGGCTACGATGAAGCTGTTCATAGAGGCTGGCAAGGTCATACCCATCTAGGCTTAAGGACCTCTTTTTCTCCAACTGCCCCACAGGAGGCCCCGTTTCTTTTTCCTGCCGACCAAGGGATAGTTTACTGGCCTTGCTCCTCACCTGTTGATGGCCTTATGGAGGGCAGGTAGGCCTCAACTGCCTCCCTTAGCTTTAGGAAGGCCCTGAGGAAGTCCTCAGGCCCCATGCCAGGGGTTCTAACACCAGTTCGCTTGTAGAAACCCTCTATCCTCTCCCTTAGCTCTTCCTCAGCAAGCCTACAGCCCCTAAGGCTTTCCTCAAGCTCCTTAATGGCCTCTGAGGGCACGGCGAAGAAATCACCAGCTATTATGACATCTAGTACCTGGTCCCCCATTACCTCAGCCGTGAGCCTTATCATCTTCTTGGCCTTATGGGCTATGCTAACAACACGAACGCCATCTGCTATCTTCACTACCCTGCCAGGCTGAGCCCAGGGGTGCCTCTCCTCTGGCAGGTAGAGCCACTCACGTGATTTGTGCTTTGGCAGCACGACCTCCTTGTAGACCCTGACCTCCTCCTCGGTTGGCTGGCCCTTAACGAGCCTTATGCCTAGTGCCTTCTCAAACCCCTCTGCCATGAGCTCCTTTATGCGCTCAACTGGCGGTACGTAGCCTAGCTCCTGCCTGAGGCTTGTTAGCCACTCACGCATGCTCTTGGCCATCTTATCCCTGAACTTCTCATCTGGAACCCTTAGCACGTGGACTAGGCTATCAAAGTCCCAATCTAGTATTATGTTGCCCACTAGGATTATGGCCTTACCAAGCCTACCAGCCCCATTGCCAGATATCTTCTTGCCCCTAACGACCACATCGTTTATGGGCTTGTACTCCGCTGGCACGCCAAGGGAGCGGTAGACGTACACGGTGGCCGAGAGGCACTTCCTGAATAGCTCTTCTACATCAGTAGGCACAACAGGGCTATCCTCGTGGGCCACCAATTGGTAGAAGACCTGATTGCTATCCAAGTAGCAGGCCCCTCCACCTTGGCCACGCCTTATTATGGGCAAGCCCCTTGAGCGACAGTAATCCATGTCTATTTCTTCCTCAAGCCTCTGGTGGTAGCCTATGCACACGTATGGGCTAGAGGGCTGCGTTATTATCAGCGTGCTTGGAGATGTGCCCTTATCCACGCAGATGGCCACGGCCTCATAGAAGCACTGGGCCATGTAGGGCTCCTGGGGGCCTAGGTCTATTAGGCGCCACTCCTCCACGACCACCACCTTAGCCCTTACTATGGCTATCCTAATCTAGCCCCTTATGGCCTCAAGGAGCTTATCTGCCTTCACCCTTAGCATGTGTAGGCCTAGCTCCTCTGGCCCTATGCCCATAGCGAGCCCTAGCAGCTGCGTGTAGTGTAAGACGGGTATGCCTATCTTCTCACCTAGCTTCCTCTCAGCCAGTGGCTGGTTGAAGTCGTACATGAAGTGGCAATCTGGGCAGACGGTTATGAGGGCCTGTGCTCCAGCAGCCTTAACACGGGA
>DQYM01000194.1 GCA_011040545.1 Candidatus Bathyarchaeota archaeon
CTGCTTGGCTTCCTCCTTCAGCAAATCCCTTATCACGCCCTTAGGCCTACCTCCTATTGAAAGTGGGTCCTTTGCAACTACCTTCGTTACCCTAATACGCCTATCCCTTAGTAGGTCGTGCTTCTCAACTACCTCTAGGTGGTCAAAGCCAGGGTGCTCCATTACAGCCCTAAGCTTACGTACTTCCTCAGGCCTTAGGTCGGTTAGGCAGTATGGCTTATGCCCTGTCTTATCATACCATACGTAGACCTTCTGCTCTACTGGCTCGTAGAGCTTAACACGGGCACAGCCCCTCCCCCCATCGTAGCTAACATCTATTATGAAGGCCCTCCCTAGCTCCTCTGGCTCCTCAGGTGAGAAGGAAGCAAGTTCCTCCCTAGTAATAGCCCTTGGCTCCTCCTTAGGAGCTACCTGCCCCTCAGAACCCCCTATGAAGGCCAGGAGGTCCTTAGAGCCCGTGCTCTTGGCCCCTTGGGGCTCCTGCCTGCTAGCCCTAGGAGCTCCAGCCTCACGGCCAACTAGGAAATCCGATAGCTTCCTCTGGCCCTTCGGCATGACTACCGCCCTTAATAGGGGCTGCTGGCATAAAAGCTTGGCTATGATGGCCACGGCAATCAAGCTGGCCGTGAGGGCCCTGGTGGAAGTGGAGGTGAGGAGGAAGAGCGAGAGGCTTGCCCTCTCCGAGGCAGTAGCAGAGCTAGGCATTAGGGACGTGAGGGCCATAGGGTTAGCCCATAGGCTAGTGCTAGAAACCCTAAAACGGCTGAACCTGCTGGATGAGGTAGCTAAGGCAGCTCTAGCTGGTGAGGGCTCGCTTGAAGATCTAGGCGCAAGGGCTAGGGCCTTCCTAAGGCTCTTCGCCTACAGGGCCGTGGTAGAGGGGGCGAGCAGGAGGGAGCTAGCTAGCTTCGTGCTATCAGCTAGGGAGGCCCTTGGGAAGGGCACCTTAAGGCCTATTGAGAGGGCTCTTGGCCGCTGCACCACGCTCAGCCTAGATGATGTCCTAGCTAGCAGGTCGGGCGATGAAAGGCTTGCCCTTGAGCTCTGCGTCCCCACCTGGCTACTTCGCCTCCTCTGCAGGGACCTCGGCAGGCAGGTGGCCATCGGCTTGCTTAAGGCATCCCTAGTCCAGGCCCCCTCCTACGTAAGGGTAAATACACTAAGGGGGGAGGAGGGCGAGATTCTAGCCTCACTAGAGCAGGAGGGAATAGTCCTAGAGCCCGTTGAAGGGCTAAGGCATGTGTATAAGGTAGTTGAGGCGGGGAAGCCAATTATACTAACGGATGCATATAAGGAGGGCCTCGTGTATCCACAGGATAAGGCAAGCTGCCTAGCCGTTGAGGTAGCCAATCCTAGGCCAGGCCAGGTGGTCCTAGATGTATGTGCTGCACCTGGTGCTAAGACGACATACATGGCCCAGCTCATGGGTAATAGGGGCCTCATAATCTCAATAGACTTCTCAAGGAGGCGCTTAGGGGCTTGGAGGAAGCTAGTAGCGAGGATGGGCGTTAAGGTAGCCTTCCCCATCCTAGCAGATGCTAGGTTCCAGCTGCCGACACGCCTAAGGGCAGATGTGGTCCTGCTGGATCTACCGTGCACGAGCACAGGTGCCTTTGCTAAAACGCCATCTGCTAAGTGGAGGCTAGGGCCTAGGTCGCCTAAGAACATGGCTAAGGTCCAGGCCAGGATCCTCAGGGCATCTGCAGAGCACGTGAAGCCAGGTGGCGTGCTCATCTACACGACCTGCAGCCTGTTGGTGGAGGAGAACGAGCGTGTGGTAGAGGACTTCTTAAGGGCCAATCCTGATTTTGAGCTTGAGAGGCCAGAGCCATTCCTAGGCCTACCAGGCCTTAGGGGCCTCAGCAAGGCCCAGAGGCTGTACCCGCACATCCATGAGTGCGATGGATACTTCATAGCCAAGCTGAGGAGAGAAAGCTGATGTAAATGATGTTCTCAATCCACTTACCTATCCATCCTTGGCCCTTGAGAGCACATACCTTGCTATCTCCATAGCTATATCGGTTTTTGAAACGCTCTGCAGCCCCCTCCAGCTAGGCTGGCTATTCACCTCAATTACTAGTGGCCCCCTCTCGCTCGGTAGTATGTCTACGCCAGCTACCTCGCACTTAGTGGCCTCTGCAGCCCTCACGGCCAGCTCCTCTAGCTCAGCTGGTAGCTCGTAGGGCTCTGGCCTAGCACCTAGGTATACGTTCTTCTTCCAGCCCCTCGCTACCCTACGCATGGCAGCTACTACTCGGCCCCCTATTACAAAGGCCCTTACATCATAGTTGCCATGTGGTATGAACTCCTGCATGTATATTACGCCCCTCTGGAAGGCTATTGACCTAAACAAGCGGAGGGCTGCATCTGGGTCTGTGGCCCTAACGCTCCCTATGCCCCTAGAGCCAAATAGTGGCTTTACTACTACATCACGGCCTAGCTCGTAGAAGGCCCTCATGGCCACCTGCACGTCCTCTGTTGCCACCGTCCTAGGCACTGGTATGCCAGCGCTCTCCATGAGCCAGAGGGCATGGTACTTATCAGAGCATATCTCTATGGCCTCAGGTGGGTTTACTACTACGACCCCTTCTGCCTCAAGGCGCCTAAGCAAGTCCATCCTGAATATTATCTGCTCAAGGGAGCCACGGCCTATTGGTCGGATAACTAATGCATCAAGCTCTTCAATAGCCCTTAGATCTGGAGCCCTATGTGATGCAAGGGGCCTCATGCTCACCTGGCCAGATAGGCGCCTGAAGCTCAGGAAGGAAACCTCAGCACCAAGCCTTGAGAAGGCTTCTGCTAGCCTACTTGAGCACCAAGCATCGGGCCTCCTCGTTAGTATGCCTACCTTCATCAAAGGCACCCTGGGCCTTGCCCTTATAAATAGCCGTTGCAAGAGGCACAGCCGATGTTCTCCCTAGAGCTGGAGAGGCTTAAGGATGAGGTAAGGGCCTCTGGGGCAGGTAAGGTCCTAATCCAGCTGCCCTTCGGCCTCAGGCCCTATGCTATTGAGATCGCTAAGGCAGTTAAGGGGGCAGGAGGCCTACCAATCGTCCAAGCCGACCCATGCTATGGGGCCTGCGATGTAGCTGCCTGGGCAGCGAGCACCCTTGGCGCAGAGCTCATAGCCCACTATGGTCACTCCAAGATGCTAGAGCTGCCTTCTGGCCCAGCTGTTATCTACCTTGAGGCTAGGATGGATATTGATGTAAGGGAGGCCCTTGAGAAGGCGCTAAGCCTGCTTGAGCCCTATAGCACCATAGGCTTAGCTACAACGGTCCAACACATACATGCTATTGGCTTCGCCTCAAGCGTGCTCAAGGAGGCTGGCCACGATGTCCGCATCGGGAGGGCTGGTGGCCTGGTAGCCTACGATGGGCAGATCCTAGGTTGCGATTTCACAACCCTAAGGGCCATAAGGGACCAGGTTGATGCTATACTGGTAATCGGGAGCAAGTTCCATGCTATAGGGGCTTCCATAGCAACTGGCAAGCCAACCGTGATGGCAAACCCATATGAGTGCATAGCTGAGGATGTAAGCAGGGAAGCAGCACGAGTGCTAGCTAGGAGGTACGCAAGTATTCAAGAAGCTAGAGGGGCTAGGAGCTTTGGCGTGATTGTTGGCCTAAAGCCAGGCCAGATGAAGCTTCAGCAGGCCATTAGGGCACTAGAGCTCTTAAGGGAAGCGGAGAAGGAGGCAATCCTCCTAGCTGCAAATGAGGTAAGGCCTGAGTATCTAGCTGATTTCACATGCCTAGATGCCCTCGTGAACACAGCCTGCCCAAGGCTAAGCCTTGAGGATGATGGCTCATTTGGGAGGCCACTACTTACCTTCCTAGAGCTCAAGGTAGCCCTAGGCCTCATGGAGTGGGAGGAGCTATGCAGGGCAGGTTGGTTCGCCGCTCCTGGCTCATAAGGGCGCTTGAGGCCGTGCCAAGGCACCCAAGCCCTAGTGCCCTACTTGAGCAGTACACGATACCAGCTGATCTAGCAGCAGATATACTGTTCCTGGCTGCCTTCACATTTGGCGATATATATGGCAAGTCGGTCCTAGACCTAGGCTGCGGAACTGGCCGCTTAGCTATAGGCGCAGCCCTTCTAGGTGCTAGGGAGGTCCTGGGCGTTGATATAGATGAGAGAGCACTAAGGCTAGCCATGAGGGCAGCATGGCGACTAGGGGTTGGGGATAGGACCATGTGGCTTGCTGCTGATATAGGAGCCATAAGGGGGCACTTTGATACAGCAGTGCAGAACCCACCATTTGGAGTTAGGCGGAAGGGGGCGGATAGGCCTTTCCTAGCCAAGGCCATTGAGCTATGCTCTACCGTCTACTCGCTCCACAAGTCTGGCAAGGAGAACAGGGCCTTCCTAAGGGCCTACATAGAGCGCCTAGGCGGTAGGGTAACGCACGTAATCCCAATGCGCCTAAGGCTACCAGCTACCATGCCGTTCCACCAGCAGAGGTTCAGGGATGTAGCTGTAGATCTATACAGGATAGAAGTCAAGCCCAGGGGGCACGGAAGCCTTATAAATGGCTAGGATGGCCCTAGGATGGGCTTACATGGCCGGGGTGGTGTAGTGGCTAACACGGGGGCCTGTGGAGCCCCAGACCCGGGTTCGATTCCCGGCCCCGGCCCCACATCAGGCACCAGGCCTTCCTCAGCCTTAGCGCTAAGCACTTGCTATGCTACTGCTGGTCTCTGGAAAAAATAAGGGGGATCCTAGCTCTGCTCAGCAGGAGGTGTGGAAGTAGGCTAGGTAATCGTAGGGCCAGGGATCTGGGCTTACGTAGCCAAAGCCCCATACGTGCTCCCATATCGTGCTATCTGGGCCTGGCGTCTCAGCCCTCAGGTAGGCCGTCCAGACGGAGCTAGGCTCTGTATCCTGGCATGCCTTTATCCAGGCCTGGCGGATGGTGAAGCCTAAGCTGATGTAGGTAGCGAAGAGCTCTCCCCTGCTTGGTGAGTCGTGGGCAACTGTATCAAAGCCGAAGATGTAGTGGAGGCCCCTGAAGGCAGGCCCCCAGCGTGCCCACACGCTCTTGCCATCGTGGACTAGCCTTAGGCACCTACACGCATCTAGCACTATCCACTCTAGGTCCTGGTCCCCCCACCTAGCCTCGCTGTAGTGGAGGAACTCA
>DQYM01000107.1 GCA_011040545.1 Candidatus Bathyarchaeota archaeon
GGTGATAAGGAAGCTAACCTAGCCAAGATGGAGGAAATGGCCAAGAGGGCGAGGGAGGAGGGGGCGGAGCTCATCATATTCCCAGAGCTAGCCCTAACTGGCTACGTCTGTAGGGACCTACTCTACGAGCTAGCTGAGCCTATCCCAGGCCCATCTACTGAGAGGGTAGCTGAAATCGCAAGGGAGCTTGGTATGCTCATAGTCTTTGGCCTCCCAGAGAGGAGCAAGATATCTAGCTCAATCCTGTATAATACAGCTGCCCTAGTTGGGCCAGGTGGCCTAATAGGCACCTACAGGAAGATGTTCCTCCCGACCCATAGCGTATTTGAGGAGAAGCGCTACTTCAGGCCAGGTTATGGAGCTCAGGCCTTCAGCACGGAGCTAGGTAGGATAGGCATGATGATATGCTATGATGTCTTCTTCCCAGAGGTAGCTAGGCTGCTTAGGCTGAGGGGGGCACAGCTCATAGTAGCTATCTCTGCTTCCCCAGGCGTTAGGAGGGCCTACTTTGAGACCCTGCTCTCAGCTAGGGCACTTGAGAACACCGTCCACGTGGCCTACGTGAACCTAGTTGGCCGTGAGGATGGCCTCCACTTCTGGGGTGGCTCACGCCTCATAGGGCCTACTGGCTCCATCATAGCTAAGGCCAGGTACAATGAGGAGGATCTAGTAGTAGCAGAAGCCGACCTATCTGATGCAGATAGGGCTGGCATTTTCCTGCCCATGCTCAGGGACCTAAGGCCAGAGCTCTACCAGGAGCTAAAGCGTGAGGCCACTAGGTAGCTAGCTACTAAGCTAATCTGCTCATCTAGGCAAGCCTCAATAGCCGATTAAGCACCTGCTGCGAGCCCTATTATCAAGCAAGCTCGTTTTTCAACTTCTTAAAAAGGTAATTGAAATAAGGCCCTTTGCTGACCTAGGGGCTAAGTTAATATGGCACCCGTTTTCAAGCACGGGTAGCCCCGCCAGCTAGCTTTCTTGGCCCACCTGAGAGGTAGCATTTCTAGCTCCTTCTGCTATTTTAGTGCCTTTTAGCTCTTTTTTCTCGCTCTAGCAGCTTGTTCATGAGCTTGGCGGCCTAACAGACTAGCGGACAGCTTTGCTTATCAAGGTAGCCTTGGAATTCACCTTGGCCCTAGGAGGTGAGCTGGGGTGGCTAGTGGTAAGCGCCTAGTTAGCGTTGAGGAGCTTGAGGTTGGCGACCTAATAGAGGTGAGGTGGCTTGATGCCTCTGAGGCTAAGATGAGCCTCTCCGTGCCTGAGCGTGAGTTTGATACGCCAGTTAGATCCATAGGCGTTTTCGGTGGCCTTAGGGGCTCAAGGGCCAAGCACATAATCATAATAAAGGAGGAGTTCACCATAGGTGATGCTAAGGAGTACCACTACAACGCCATACCGCTTGGCATGGTAGATAGGATAGTTCTGGCCAGGAGGAGGTTCTGGAAGAAACGTGATGTGAAGAGGGCCATGAGGCTACTTGATGGCCTTGGTGAGAGGGCCGAGGTAGATGTACGCAAGATGGCTAGGAGATCCCCAAGGGGCCTTGCTGAAGACCTCCTCAAGCTAAGCCTAGATGGCCTCCTAGCCCTCAGGGACTTCTGGCTCAAGGAGGTAAGATGAATGAGGAACCCACTTTCGGGGCTCCTAAATGCCATTAGACGCTCTCTCGTAGCTAGCCCTTCAATCCTCTATTTTGAGGGCAAGAAGGTAGAGGAAATCGGCCCCCTCCTGCCATCCAGGAAGCTAGTCTACGCTACTGCTACCTGCCTACTGGCCATAGTAATGCTATCCCTAGCCCTGGTCCTCTGCATAATCCTGCTAGGCGAGGCACCACCAGAGCTCATCTCGGCCATAGTGAGCCTAGCTAGCACGCTAGTTGGCATATACGTTGGTCGTAAGTGGTGATGTGCCTTGGCCCCTGGCCCTAGGCCCTACGTGCTCAGGATAGTTAAGGTAGCTAAGAAGTGGGAGCCCAGGAGGCGGAAGCTCATAATCAATATCACATTCAAGGTCCTACCAGCCCTAACGGATAGGACGGTAGCTGTGGCAGAAGCATTTGGCATGGGGGTAGATAGGGAGCAGGTTTTCCCAGTTTACAAGAGCTTCTGCCTTGAGCTTGGCCTAGATGATGTAATCTACATAACTGGCCCATCTGGCTCAGGCAAGAGCGTCCTGCTCCACGCCCTGAAGGACGCACTAGGCCCGCTAGCAGCTGATATGGCCGATGTAGAAGTAAGGCATGGTGTCCCCATCATAGATACCATAGGCAAGGATGTAGAAGAGGCCATAAGGCTGCTTACAGCCGTAGGGCTTAGTGATGCCATCACGTGGCTAAGGACATACGATGAGCTAAGCGATGGCCAGAAGTACCGCTACAGGCTAGCCAAGCTACTTGAGGGGGGCTCCAGGGTATGGGTCTGCGATGAGTTCTGCTCCACGCTTGACCGTGATACAGCTAAGGTAGTTGCCTTCAACATCCAGAGGCTAGCTAGGAAGCTTAAGAGGGGCTTGATAGTAGCTACTGCCCACAGCGACCTATTTAATGACCTAAGGCCAAGCATATACATAGTGAAGGGCCTAGGGCCAGATGTAAGCATCCACTACTACCCAAATAAGCCATCGGGTGAATGTAGCATAGCTAGGGAAATCACATTCTGCCTAGCATCTAGCGATCAGGAGAGGTCGGAGGCACTAAGGTTGGTTGAGAGGTGGCACTACAGGGGCCGTAGGCCACCATTTAAGCATGTATTCGTGGCCAAGAGGGGCAATCGGGTTGTAGGGGCCGTCCTCCTATCGCCACCGTACGTAAGCTGCTGGGGCAGGTCGCTCCTATTCAAGCGTGTACCAGGGCTCAGGGAGCTTAACCGCTGGCTCTACACGGCCTCCCGTGTCGTGCTCCACCCCATGTACAGGGGCATAGGGCTTGGCTCTAGGCTCCTCAGGGCTGCCCTAATGGCCTCGGATAGGCCATATGTTGAGCTAGTTGCCGTCATGGCACGGTACAACCCATTTGCTGAGAAGGCTGGCATGGTCAAGGTAGGCGTAAAAGGGCCAGACCCAAGGCTGGAGGAGGCTGTTAAGGCCCTCATGGCCCTAGGCCTAGATGACCACCTCATGGCGTCTGAGCGGTACAACATGCAGTTCCTATCCTCCCTGCCAGAGGGGGGCATTAGGGCCGTGAAGGAGGCCCTTAGCAAGCTAAGGAACCTGGGCCTATTCAGGTCCATGCCAGCCCTCAGGTCTATGGGCTACCCAAGCGTGGGGGCATGGGAGGAAGCCGTGAAAAGGGCTAGCCTAAGGGAGCTAGCGAGGCTACTGGCTACGCTTGCCTCTATCCGTGCGAGGAAGGTCTACCTGATATGGAGGGATCCTCGCCTAGCCCCAGGCAGGTGCCCTCTGGACGAGCTCCTAAGGCCAAAGTGGCGTGAGCTGCTCCTAGGGGGCGGGCTTGGCCATGAGCAGGGGGAAGGGCCTAGGTCGTAAGCGTAGGGAGCATAGTATAGATGAACTAATTGAGCTTGGCATGGCTAAGCTCATGGAGCTTGATGAGGAAGCAAGGGAAGCACTTGAAGAGGGGAACCGAGCTGCCTACCTAAGTACCCTTAGGGTTCTAGCCCTCTTCCTGAAGACGAACGCAAGCCTGCTAGCTGCTAAGCAAAAGCTGATGGGAAGGGAGAAAGCAACTCTGGATTTAGCTAAGATACTATCAAGCATGAAAAAGGTGGTATTGGGGCTTGCAAGGCGAAGGAGGAAATGATTTGAAAGCCAACCTTGCTGAGGCCCTTAGAAAGATGAAAGAAGACCCAGTTAAGTTTGCAGAGCTTATTGGCTTTAAGCCATTTCCCTATCAAGCTAAATTGCTGAGAGATCGCTCCAAGAGGATTGTTGCCTGTTGGGGCAGGCAGACAGGTAAGAGCACTACGGCAGCCCTTAAGGCCCTTCACTTTGCTTTTACTGGCAGGGGGAGAACAGTTCTCATTATAAGTCCTAGCTTAAGGCAGAGCAGGCTAATGTTCAGGAAGGTTAGGGCCTTCCTTCATGCCCGTGTGCTCATAGATGGCCGTGAGCTCCTGCCCCTTGAGGGGAGCGTGGTCAGGGAAGCACAATCCAGCATCCTGCTCTCCAACGGCTCCCGTATCGTACCGCTCCCCTGCTCCCCAGAGCGTGTTAGGGGCTTCACGGCCCACATGGTGGTTGTTGATGAGGCATCCTTCGTCCCAGAGGAGCTCATAACAGATGTCCTCATGCCCATGCTAGCTACCACAGATGGCTGCATCATCCTCCTCGGAACACCCTGGACGAGGGAGCACATATTTTACCGTGCTTTCTCAGGCCAGCTGCCAGGCTGGAGCATACATCATGTTCCAAGCGTGGAGTGCCCATTGATAAAGAAGGCATTTCTAGAAGAGCAAAGAGCATT
This sequence comes from Candidatus Bathyarchaeota archaeon, assembly GCA_011040545.1. Classification (GTDB taxonomy): domain Archaea; phylum Thermoproteota; class Bathyarchaeia; order EX4484-135; family EX4484-135; genus EX4484-135. Next base: position 4,421 of record DQYM01000107.1, read on the forward strand.
AATGCCTGAAGCTGATTTCAGGCGTGAGTATATGGCTGAGTTCGTAGAAGAAGGTGCTTACTTCTTCCCGCCAAGCCTCCTGCTTAGCTGCATCAAGCCAGGCCTCAAGCTCGCCCACCGACCTTGGGAGTTAGGAGGGGATCAGCTTGGCCATGGGCTATACGCTGGCCTAGATCTAGGTAAGCTAAGGGATCAGAGCGTCCTAGCCGTAGTAGAGCGTGAGCCTAGTGGGGATCGCTTGATACTAAGGCTCCTCATGGCCTTTGATATTGGGACTCCCTACTCGCTCATCCTAGATGAGGTCGTAGGCACCTGCGAGGCCCTAGGCATTGTAAGGCTAGCCGTAGATAGATCTGGGCCTGGGGAGGCCATCTTTGAGGGGCTAGCAGCTAGGCTCAAGGGCTGCTTAGTTGAGGGATTTAAGTTCACGGCAGAGAGCAAGGCCAAGCTGCTATCCAACTTAAAGCTCCTAATGGAGAAGGGGCAGCTCCTAATGCCCTACGATAGGGCCCTCCTAGCCCAGCTATCCTTAATAACACAGGAGCTCTCGCCCACGGGTAGGCTCTTGCTTAAGCACCCACCTGGGGGCCACGACGACATGGTTATGGCCCTCGCCTTAGCCTGCTGGGCTGCTTCTAGGCCAGCTGGGGCTGCCGTCCCACTGTGGAGGTAGGCCATGCCTAGTGCCTTGCTAATCGGGTGCGA
>DQYM01000199.1 GCA_011040545.1 Candidatus Bathyarchaeota archaeon
CTGGCCTTGGCCCTGGCATCAAGTTCGCAGTTAAGTGTAGGAGGCGTGGCAGAGCTGTGAAATCAAGCCTTGAGGTTGAGAGGGAAATAGGTCAGGCCATAAGGGAGGCAACAGGTGCTGAGGTAGATTTAGAGAGGCCAGATATCGTGTTTAGGGTAGAGGTAATTGGCCAGGTGGCTGGCATATCCTTGGTGAGAGCGAGGGACACGCTTTAAAGGAGGCCAGGTAGGGCAGATGGGGCTAGGGTAGCTAGCTGAGCTAGGGCGGAGCTTGTTATTATGGCCTTACCTCGCCTAATACTTTCGCTGACCTCTCCCCTCCCCTGGCCACCTGGGCTCCGAGCGAAGGGTATAAAAGAGGCCACGAAGGGCAGAGATAACGATGAAGGATGGCCTGGCCTAGCACGTACGGGCGTATTAGGCTGATAAAGGATGAGGAGCCCCTAAGCCTTGATTACATACCAGAGAGGCTCCCCCACCGTGAGGAGCAGCTTAACCAGCTCTTAAACATATTTGCATCTGCCCTTGAAGCTGGAGCTGCCCGTAGGGTCCTCATAACTGGCCGAGTTGGCACTGGCAAGACGGTAACAGCTAAGAAGTTCGGCCAGGTAGTAGGGGAGGTAGCTAGGAGGAAGGGCATAAAGCTATACTACGTCCACGTGAACTGCCGCCTCCAGAACGGGAGCTTCTTCCACGTCCTGCTTAAGGCCATGAGGCAGCTTAGGCCTAGCTTCCCAGATAGGGGCTATGCGACCAATGAGCTCTTGATGCTCCTGCTCAGGGAGCTTGAGGAACGTGATGCCTTCATGATAATAACGCTAGATGATGCTGAGGCCCTAATAGATAAGGAGGGCTCAAGGCCATTCTACACGCTCTCAAGAGCACATGATGCTAGCATGAATGGCCCTCATAGGCTTTCCTTGATCTGCGTGCTAAGGGAGCCAGAGAAGCTCAAGGGGCTTGATGAAGCAACTAGGAGCACACTAGAGGAGTTTGCCATTCACATGCCAGAGTATAGCAAGGAACAGCTATTTGATATACTCATGGATAGGGTTAGGCTTGCCTTTGTTGAAGGGGCCATAAGGGAAGATGTAGTAGCCTTCATAGCCGAGCTAGCAGCTACGGAGGGCAATGCTAGATATGCAATAGAGCTCCTCTGGCGTGCTGGGAAGCTAGCTGAGCAGGAGGGGCGGTACGAGGTACTACCTGAGCACGTCAGGAGGGCCAAGGTGCTAGTCTGGCCAGTTGAGAGGGCTATCTTAGGGGCACTCTCCGTGCATGAGAAGATCTTCCTCTTGGCCTTAAGCAGGCTGTTCAAGTTCACTGATGAAGCAAAGGTAACGATGGGTGAGGCAAAGGAGGAGTACAAGGTCCTCTGCGAGGAGTTTGGGCAGAAGCCACGTAAGCACACCCAGCTCTGGAAGTACGTCCAGCGCCTAGCTAAGCTAAGCCTGATATCAGCGGAGCCCTCTGGGCCAGGCATGAGGGGTAGGACCACGCTGATTGGCCTGCTGGTCCCAGCTGATGAGCTTGAGAAGGAGCTCACTGGCCTATTGGGCAAGGAGCTTGGAGTTGAGGTAAACTAAGCTCCCTTCACAATAGATATTATCTGCTTTGCCTTCTTCTTATCAGCAGCTAGGAAGTTTATGGCTTCCTCATCTAGGCCAAGCCACCTAGCTATGCCAGCAGCCATCTCAGGGTTGTTCTGGAATATCACACGTAGGTAGGGGATTATCTTCTCCCTTGCTTCCCTAGTTGAGACATGGCATGCCCTCTTTATGGCCCTTGCTATGGCCATCTGGAGCTCCCTCTCCGACTTCCCCCTTGCTAGGTACCTTATCCTCTCTGGGAACTGGAAGCGGACGAAGCCTGGCTTGTGCTCCTTAGCAAGTGCTACACCAGCCGTCATGAGCGTAGTAACATAGCGACCTAGGCCCCAGTCCTGCGTCCTTATTATACGGCCCTTGAATATATCTGCCTTTGAGAGGGCGTCCATGGCCCTCGCTACCTCCCTTGGGTCCTTGTAGGCCCTTGGCACGTTCTCATAGATCCACTCAAATAGCATATCTAGGTCCACATCTGCCTCCCTCGTAGCTGAGAGGGCCCTTGAGCAGCTCTCAGCATGGAATACATTACCTAGGACACGGAATATCTCCTTCTTCCTATCCCTCATGCCTAGCCAAGCTACATCATCGTACGTGAGGCGCTTCCTGCCTTGTGCTACTGCCTGTAGGTCCATTATGGCTGAGCGTACATCCCCATCTGCCCTCTTGGCTATGAAGGCAAGTGCCTCCCTATCTGCTGCTATGCCCTCACGCTCGCAGATCCTCTGGAGGAGCTTCATTATCTCCCTAGAGCTCACCCGCTTGAACTCAACCATGAGGCACATCTCCCTCAGTGGCCTGAACCTTGGGTCCCAGGGGTTATTGGCTATCAGGGCTATTGGGCACCTAGCCCTACGTATCAGCTTCATTATGGCAGATAGGCCACCAGCATCAGCCGTGCCAGTTATGCCATCTAGCTCATCAAATAATATCATCTTTGGCTTCCCGAATAGGGAGTAGGAGAAGGCTGCTGGCCCAACTAAGCGCTCTATCTGCTCCTCAGTTCTAAAATCGCTTGCATTCGTCTCAATTAAATCAAATCCTAGGTCATTTGCTAGGGCCTGAACGGTAACCGTCTTGCCCGTGCCAGGTGGGCCGTAGAGGAAGGCTGCCTTCTTCTCTGGCACCCTTCCCTCCTTCCACGCCTTAGCCCACTCCAGCAGCGTGGCCTTTGCCTTCTCGTTTCCTATGACCTCTGAGAGCGTCCTTGGCCTGTACTTCACCGTCCAGAGCTCATGGGCCATCTCAAGCTCCCCGCCCCATTAGCTGGCCAAACTCAGCGAGCCTAGCTAGGAGGGCACTAAGCTGGACCTCCTCATTAGCCCCCATCACGAGCCTAAAGTCAAACTCGCCTATTGCCTCTGCTATACGTATCCTCCAGCGATCGGGTATGTCCATCTTGAATATCTGAGCGTGTATCTGCCTTATGAGGTCCGTGCCAGCTACGCCATAGCGCCATATCAGCTCCCTCAGCAGCTGTCGGGCCTCTATGAACTTACCGCTCATGGCTAGCTCAATCATCTCCCTTACCTGAGCTGGGTTCGCACGCCCAACGACCGAGTAGACGACCTCCTCATCTATTGGCTTGCCAAGGCTAGCTGCAGCCTGGAGCGTGTTTATGGCCTTCCTTAGGTCGCCCTCGCTTACCTCAAGTATGGCCTTTACGCCACTCTCAAGGAGCTCCACGCCCTCGTTCTCAGCTATGAACTTAAGCCTAGCTGCTATGTGTTCTGGCTTAAGGTACGTGAACCTAAATGGGGCACAGCGGGATTGTATGGGCTCTATGATGCGGGCAGAGTAGTTGGCTATGAGGATGAAACGGCAGGTCTCCGTGTAACGCTCCATTATGCGCCTGAGGGCCTGCTGGGCATCAGCCGTCATGTTATCTGCCTCATCTAGGATTAGGAGCTTAAATGGTACCTCGCCTATCGCCATGCTACGGGCAAACGTCTTCACCGTTTCACGTATGACGTTTATGCCCCTCTCATCGCTAGCGTTTAGCTCCATTATGTAATCATGGTAGTTCTCACCGTATAGGTCGTGGGCTAAGCAGAGAGCAGCGGTTGTCTTGCCCGTGCCAGGTGGGCCAGCGAAGAGGCAGTGGGGCACGTTCTTAGTCTTAACGAACCCCTTTAGGCGGGCTACTATCTCCTCCTGGTCCACCATCTCATCTAGCGTCCTTGGCCTGTACTTCTCCGTCCACATCATCAAGGACATGGCTGCTCCCTATGCTCGCCCTCTCCCATGTCTCTTATAGGCTTTCCACGCACCTATTGAAACGCCCACGGCCCACTAGGGGCTAGGTTAGAGAGCACCACGCCCAGCTGGTGGGCTAGGGGGCACCTGCTCCTAGCTTAATAAGGTCTATAAGGGCATGTAGCTGAGCTTAGTAAGGCCATAGTAGCTTAAGGGCTGCATCATGGGCTGCCCTAGGCCCAGGGAATACTTCCACGCACCTCCCTCCCCCTAGGCTTAGATGGAGCGTATAGAAGGCCCATATAAGGCCCCAAGCCCCATCTGGCCTTAGCATGGATGAAGCCGTAGGCCGTGCCATCCAAGATGCAGAGTTTGAGTTCCTAAACTCTAGGGCTAGGGTGCAGGCTACCTGTGATTACGAGGCCATAAGGCTGCCTGGCCTTGTCCTCGGCCCATTCAAGGAGGGGGAGCGGTACACAATGCCCCTCTGGGCAGCACTTGAGCTAGCTAGGAAGGGCATAGTAAGCTTCATTGAGCCCCCCGAGCTGGATAGCGAGGAGCTAATGAAGGTACATACTAGGGAAACACGCTTAGCAGCTGGCCTTGCTGAGGAGCTGCCAGAGGACTTCTACCCAAGGCTCAGGAGGCTCTTAAGCAAGCTAGAGCGTGAGGCAAGGCGGGACCCCTCTAAGCTCGTAGAGCTGAGGCGATGGGAGGGGATGGCGAAGGACATAGTAAATGCGAGGCTGAAGAAGATCGTTTCTACTGCCTCAAGCATGGCTAAGAGCTCCCGTGTGAAGCGCTACCTAACGCCAGAGGAGCAGGTCGTCTTTGACCTCGTGGGCAGGATGGCTGATACGTGGAGGAGGGAGGTGGTAGGCTATGGCAGGTCCTGAGGACCAGATGCCAGAGGCCCCAGGTGAGCTAGCTCCTGAGCTAGGGGCAGCAGGAGAGCCCAAGCTCGACCTCTCCCAGCTAGCCAAGGACGTATTTGAGGCCCTATTCAAGACGGAGAAGTACAGGCAGAGGATAGCTAAGATGGCTAGGGATAGGAGCAGGTCGGTGGTGCTTGATTTTGAGGACATATACGCCAGGAGCCCAGAGCTCGCTAACGCCCTAATAGAAGATCCAAGGACCATACTTGGATATGCTAGCGTGGCTGCTAAGGCCCAGCTGAAGATAGAGGAGCCAGAGTACGCTGAGGAGGTAAGCGATGTCCTCGTTAGGATAAATCGGCTGCCTGAGGTACTGCCCCTCAGGAAGCTGAGCTCGGACCATATA
>DQYM01000103.1 GCA_011040545.1 Candidatus Bathyarchaeota archaeon
ACTCAGGCTCAGCTGTTGCTCACTGTCCAAAGAGCAATGCTAAGCTAGGGAGTGGCATAGCAAGGATACCTGAAATGGTATCAGCTGGCATTAAAGTGGGCCTTGGCACTGATAGCGCTGCTAGCAACAATGTCCTAGATATGTTTGAGGAAATGAGGATGGCCATCTTCCTCCAGAGGGCCTCAAGGTCAAGTGCGCCCGTGCTAACGGCTGAGGATGTGCTATACATGGCCACGCTCGGTGGGGCTAGGGCCCTTGGCCTAGGCGATGCCATAGGATCCCTTGAGCCAGGCAAGAGGGCGGATGTAATAGCCATTAAGCTACATGAGGGCCTCCTACCCACCTACAGCCCTACCTCAACGCTCGTTTACTGTGCTAGCAGGTCGGACGTAGTGCTAAGCATGGTAAATGGGGAGGTCCTATTCCTAGATGGGCGCTTCACCAAGGTAGATGCAGAGAGGGTGCTAGGGGAATGTAGCTTAATAGGCGAGAGGATAGCAGAAAACATCTGTTAGCCTACTTCCCCTTCCTACGCATCAAGAGCACCACGATAGCCACGACCACCACGATGGCTATGGCCCCTCCTGCAACGTAGGGCAGGTAGCCTGGCATCACCTGCTCGGCCTCAAGCCTGAACTCTACTTCCTGCCCCTCGCTCTCTAGCTTAACGACCTGGTATGCCTCCTTGTAGCCACTTGCCTCTACTACCAGCTTGTAGGTGGTCGCTGGGATGTTCTTGAACTCCACACGGCCAGAGGCATCAGTTAGCGAATTGTATAGTGATGTCCCATTTGCGAAGAGGAGCCTTACCGTGGCCCCGCTTATCGGCTCCCCCTTAGTGTTGAGCACGATAACTATCAGGTCGTATATAGCACAGCTTAGCTCCACGTTATAGGCCATGATATCGGTTATATCTACTACCTCTGGCCCAGCTACCTTTAGGCCCATGTAGTAGGCAGTTAGCTCGTAGCTCCCAGGCTCAAGCAACGTGAATAGGGCTCTACCATCTACGCCAGTGTACCTCCTGGCCCCAAGGGGCTCAAGCCTTACCTCAACCCCTCCAGCAGCCTCACCATCGCCATCTAGGCATGTTACGAGCAGCGTTGAGAGCAGGCTAACGTAGAGCTCCTTATTGCCATCTAGGCTTACGCTTGCCTCCCCCTCTAGATCCCCATAGTAGGCCCTTATGGTGTAATCACGTACTACATCCTCTACTGCCGTCCGATCAACTACGTGGAGCACCTTCTCAAGCAAGAGCATATCTACGTAGCCACCTGGCCCCGTTGCCCCCTCGTAGGCTAGGCTGCCATTTGGGAAGTAGGCCCTTACCTCAGCACCGCTCACGGCCTCATCGCCTAGTAGGACGGATACGTTTAGGTGCCAGCCAACATATATGGCAGCCCTACCGACCTCGCCTGGGCCTGGCGGTATTACCTCTACGGAAGGTGAGCTTACGTTTAAGAGCCAGAGGGTAGAGTTGTCATAGCAATCTGCCCTAGATGATACAGCACAATCGTATGCCTCTATTACAGCGTTCCTCTGGGCCCTTAGTATGCCTGGGTAGGCCGTCCCCACCCTTGAGTTCCTTATCCAAACCCTAGCGTCATCCGTAGCAGCAAGCAGGAACTCCACGATGGTATTGTTTATGCTTACCCTAACTGAGCCAAAGCAATCAACCCATACTACCTTTGAGTTCAGGACGGTTACCTCAGCAGCACCATAGAACTCATGGGAGTGCTCAAACACAGCCCCCTGGAATACAGCCCTCGTTTCATTTAGCAGGTATAGGTAGAATATGCCCTCGCCCCTTATCGTTGAGTTCGTTACCTCTATGTAGGCTTCATCACGGATAGTTATATTGCCCATCTCACCTCCTACCTCGCATAACGTTAGGATGGCGTTCTCTATTACGACGGTGGCTTGATCCATGGCTATTAGGCTCCCGTAGAGCGTGAAATCAACGTCCCTTATCACCAGCGTCTCGCTCCCACTAGCTACCAGGTCCCCATAGTAGGTCGTTACGTTGCCTATTGGGGAGGGGCATGTCCTTGGGCCAAGCTCCTCGCTAAGTAGCTTAGGGGTAGGGCTAGCCCATGCAGCAGTCGGGGCTAGAGCCTCATGGGCAAAAGCTAGCACGAGCAGGACTGCTAGAAGGGAAGCTAGGCCCTCTTTCAACTCCCCCACCCTTTCGCCCTATTCTCTCCAGCAAGTAATAAAGCGTTTTCAGGAGGCCAGCCACCTACATCACCAGCCCTTCTCAAGCCTCTCATAAGCTAGGATAGCTGCCTTAGCGTTCTTCTCGCCCACGCTACCAGGCCAGTGCTCCTTTATGACATCCAACATCGTATCTAGGCTTACCTCACCCGTAGCAGCCACGAAGGCACCGCACATGGGCGTGTTGACTACTGGCCAGCCAGCTACTATAAGGCCTAGCTCTATGGCTATGCCAGTAGCATCAACGGTGGCCACCTTGTACTTCCCAAGGCCTAGCTCATGGGGCTTCTTCGGCGTGTTGAGCACGAGGAGCCCACCTTCCTTAAGGCCCTCTACTACATCTGGTGAGCCAACTAGGGAAGGATCTAGCACTAAAACTATATCTGGCTCGTATATCTGGCTCCTTATGTATATGGGCTCATCTGATATGCGGGCGAAGGCCCTAACTGGTGCCCCACGCCTCTCAGCACCGAAGAAGGGGAAGGCCATTGAGTGCTTCCCCTCCCTGAAGGCTGCCTCAGCTATGAGCTGCGCAGCTGTAACGGCCCCCTGCCCCCCTCGGCCATGTATTCTAATCTCCTTAAGCACCATATGCCCTTCCCTCGTTCCTTAGGGCCACGGGACCATATAAGCCTTGGTGGAGATAGGGCCTATTGAGCTGGTCAAGCACTTAGGGCACCTAGGCCGTACCTACTCGTGCCCCCCTAGAACTGCTTAAATAGAGCTACCTCCCTCGGTCCGCTAGGAGGTGAGGGCTTGAGCTCAGGAATACCAATTGAGAAAATAGATGAATACACCTGGCGGATACCTAGGTATAGGCCAGATATGCGTGTCCCAGCTACGATATTTGCTAATGAGGCCCTGCTGGCGAAGATGAAGCAGGATAGGACCCTCTGGCAGGCTTCCAACGTGGCCTGCCTCCCAGGCATCTACAAGCACGCTATTGTGCTACCAGATGGCCATGAGGGCTATGGCTTCCCAATCGGTGGTGTAGCTGCGACAGACTACTATGAAGGCGTGATAAGCCCTGGTGGGGTTGGCTATGATATAAACTGTGGGGTTAGGCTCATAACGACCAACTTAAGCGAGGAAGACGTTAGGCCAGTGATAAGGAGGCTTGTTGATACGCTATTCAGGAACGTGCCCTGTGGGCTAGGCAGCAGGCGTAAGGACTTCCGTGTTAGCCCATCCGATCTAGATCGCATGGTCGTTGAGGGCGTCCAGTGGCTCGTGGATAGGGGCTTCGGCTGGCCAGAGGACATAGAGCACTGCGAGGAGCGTGGCTGCATGGATGGTGCTGATCCAACTAAGGTGAGCACCCGTGCTAAACAGCGTGGCCTAGCCCAGATAGGTACCCTCGGCAGTGGGAACCACTTCCTTGAGGTCCAGAAGGTTGATAAGATATTCAATCCAGAGGTAGCTAAGACGTTTGGCATAACTCATGAAGGCCAGGTAACGGTCATGATACACTGTGGCTCCAGGGGCTACGGCCACCAGATCTGCAGCGATTACCTCCGTGTCATGGAGCACGCCGTCCGTAAGTACGGCATAAGGCTACCAGATAGGGAGCTCGCCTGTGCGCCAGGCACGAGCAAGGAGGCTGAGGACTACTTCGCAGCCATGTGCTGTGCCGTGAACTTCGCCTTCTGTAATCGCCATGCCATAATGCACTGGGTCCGACAATCGTTTGAGCAGGTGTTCAAGCGCTCAGCTGATGACATGGATATGCGTCTGTGCTATGATGTAGCCCACAACATAGCTAAAGTTGAGGAGCACGTGGTAGATGGCCAGAGGGTTAAGGTATTCGTGCATAGGAAGGGTGCTACCCGTGCCTTCCCACCTGGCCACCCAGATATACCAAAGGACCACAGGAGCGTTGGGCAGTGCGTGCTGATACCAGGCAGCATGGGGACGGCCTCCTGGGTGCTAGTGGGCACGAAGAAGGCCATGGAGATAACGTTCGGCAGCACGGCACATGGGGCTGGTCGCATGATGAGTAGGGCAGCAGCTAAGAGGCGCTTCAGGGGCCAGGATGTGATGAGGCGCCTTGAGAGCAAGGGCATAGCCGTCCGCTGTGCCTCCCTGCGTGTGCTAGCCGAGGAGAACGACCCAGCCTACAAGGAAGTGGACCTAGTAGCCCAGGTATCACATAAGGTAGGCATAGCCACTAAGGTAGCTAGGCTAGTGCCACTAGCCGTTGTCAAGGGCTAGAGGGCCTTAAGCCCTCCATTTCTTCTGTGGGTTGAGGTATGCAAATAGCCTCCTAACTGCCTCTAGATCCTTGACCTGCTCTAGCAGCCTAGCCTCTACTTCCTGGACGAACTCACGGGTGAATAGCCTTGGCAGCGTTACGTCATCATCTATTAGATCAAGGGGGAATGGGTGGCCAGTATCCTCATTTGAGAAGCTAGCACAGTAGGTAACCATGGGCTCTAGCCTAGCCCTCCTCAGGGCCTCCAAGCAGCATGCGGGTGCCTCTAACGAGACCTTTATGTAGTGCCTCTCAAGCTCGCTCATAAGGAAGCTTGCCCCCTCATCGCCTAGGGCTAGCTTAAGCCTCTTCTCCATGTGCTTCCTTACATGCTCAAGCATATCCATCACGTCTAGGGCAGCCCTCGTGCGGGCGACCCTCTCCGGGTACGATATGGCTAGGCGTGAGTAGTAGTGGTGGGCTCCAGCTTCCCTACCGACCAGCAGATCTCGGTATGAGAACCAGGCCCCAGGTGGCATGACCATGGAGAGTATGGCCTTATCT
>DQYM01000161.1 GCA_011040545.1 Candidatus Bathyarchaeota archaeon
AGGAGCTCCATGTGCTCGTAGAGGGCTACCTCGCCCTCTGGCCTTATGATAACGAGCGTTAGGGGCCTGATGCGTGTTAGGACCTTCTTCAGCCTTACGTAGCCTGCCCCCTCAAGCTTCTTCAGGTGGCTGCCTAGGTTCCCTGGCGTTAGCCCAAGGGCCTTCTGTAGCTCTGAGAAGTACATCTTACGCCTCATGGCCAGCAGGAGCATTATGGCTAGGCGTGTTGGGCTAGCTAGAATTGGGTCTGTCCTCGCAAGCCTCCTAAGCGCCTCAGGGAGTTCCTCGCCCAAGCTACAGCCCTCCAGCTCCCTGGTTATGGTCCCTTGGGCCTGGGAATGCTTAGGGCCTTAGGATAAGAGGGTTCCCCTAGCCCTGCCCTACCCCCTCGGCCTCTGCTAGGATGGCCCTGGCCCTCCCGTAGAACCTCGTGGCTGCCCACAGGTAGGATGCCACTACGGCTACTACAGCTATGGTGAATGGGAGCCAGGAGGCCTCTGGGGCCAGCATGTAAGCTGCCAGGGGGGCTGGGGAGGTGGCCACGAGAGAGGCACCAACGTACAGGGCCTCCCGCTCCTTCTGGGCAGATATTGCATATGTAGCTAGGTTGCCAAGTCCAACACAGGCCATGTATAAGGCCCAGCAGGCCCCACTTAAGATGGCTAGCACAATTACGGACATGCTCCAGCCCATGAGCAGTATTGCCCAGGCCACCCCTATTAAGGCCCCTTCCCTCCTCACCGCCCTCTTAAGGCGCTCACGCTCCTCACGGGGCTTCCTAGCCAGCATTAGGGCTGATGCCCTAGCCCAGCTCCCCCAGCTCACGGTCAAGGCAGATACGAGCGCTACTAGCCAGACGAGGCCTATTAGTGGCCCTACTGGGACCCCTATTGCCTCACCTAGGAGGGGCATGGTGAAGCTCGCAATAGAGCCACAAACGACGGCTAGGCCCCAGGCTAAGTAGGTATTGCCATGTGCCCTCATGTCCAAGTAGCGAATGTAGCGCTCCACCCTACCTAGCATCTTGAGGAACTCCCTGACCTCCGCTTCCTCACCCAAGCCAGGGCACCGAAGGAAGATAGCAGCCCCAGATATTAAGCTCCCTGCTACTCTGGGCTACAGAGCAAGCACAAGTATGGGCTTAGGAGTTCCTAACGCTCCTTCTCACCAGATAGGTACCACTTCAGGTACTCACGGTAGTATTGCTCCCTCTCCTCACCTGTTTCCTGAGCTATGGCCTGCTTTATCTCCTCAGCTATCCTCCTTCGGGCCTCAGCGAGCTCCTCACGAGTGTAAACACGCCCACAGCTCTGGCACGTGTAGGTCTTAGTATCCCTATCGTAGAGGAGCAGGCCCCCGCACTCTGGGCAGCCACTTGGCCCCCTGCGCCTCCAGACCCTCTGTGGCCTCACGTTGCTCCACCACTAGCATGCCTTACGGCCCCCATCTTAAGCGTTGGCCTGCCCCTCAGCCCCTCCTTGCAATAGCCACTATCTTCCAGGCTAGCCTCTTCTCAACGACCTCCTGGCCCTTAGCTAGGCTCTTAGCTGCTAGCTCCCTGGTCAGCTGGACTGGCGATGTCAGCTTCTCAAGGGCCTTGTTCCAAGCACCAGATTTAACTGGCTCGTGCCTTATGTAGGTCCTCTCAAGCTCTATGGCCCCTTCAACAGGGCATATCACACGGCAGGCACCGCAGTAGACGCAGGTTACCTCATTTACACGGACCTTCCCATCTGGCCCTACCTCAAGCGTTCCTGGTATCGGGCATACATCAACGCAATCCCTACAGCCATCTGGGCAGAGTTCCGTGTTTATCTTGATGGAGCCATGAATTACCTTCACGGCTCTAATAGCACCCTCTGGGCACTTCAGCTCGCACAGCCTACAGCCTGGGCAGCCATCTAGGTCCACGCTTACCTCAACGCTCAGCTCCTCTGGCCTTGGGTAGCTCCTGGCTTCCTCTGGGCTTAGCTCACGGCCATCTGGCCCAAGCCATCGGACGGTTATGAGGCCAAGGGGGCAGGCATCCACGCAATCCGTGCATCCTGGCCTGCGCTTGCACTTCTCGGCATCTACCTCAACCTCCCTGATCAACCTCGGGAAGCTCTCGGCCTCCGCAACAGGTATGGTGGGGTGGCCATCCTTGCTCACCTTAACGGCACCAAATATGCAAATGCAATTGCAGATACCACAGAACTGGCACTTCTGCTCATCTATGTTCAAGCTGGCCCTCCTGGGCCCTGCCTCAGCTGGCCAAGCCTCCTTATCTGGCACGTCTAGCGATATGGCCTCCCTCGGGCATATCAGTGAGCAGAGCTCACAGGCCACGCACCTATTCCTATCTAGCTCAATCTTGTGCTTGTGGATATGCAAGCGCCTCTCTATCACGAGGGCCTGGGGCGTGTCCGTCCTCCAGATCCTCATCGGCATGGCCCATCTTGCCCCGCCTGCCCAACGAGGCAGGCTTATTAAGGCTTGCCAGCACTGCACCTGCCATCCTAAAAACCCCTATCGGCAGTGGTAATCGGCTAGCTGGCATAGTTAAGCTCATAGCTGATACAGCAGGCAAGCAAGTGAACATTAGGAGCGTGGTGGGGCCTGTACAGCAAGGGGAGGTCCGTACTGTGAGATAGCAGTTGAGCAAGTTAGCTAGAGGCAAGCTAATTAAGAGGCCAGCCACTAGCTCTACTCGGCGGCTGAGGGCGGGGCCCGTGCTGACGGAGCCTAGCGAGGGGCCTGGCTTGGGCTCCTATGGGCTAGGGCTTACCCAGGCACGGGACAGGCCCTTCAGGGCCTTAAGACCCCGCCCAGCGGGCCCAGCTAGCCCCCAGGACGAGAGAGCCCAACCGAGTGGGGCGATGGCCCTAGCGGTGAGGTCGGGTGTTAGTCGCTTGGGGGACAGGGCCCGCTAGCCGCCTCCTAGCCTTCCTCCCCTCCTCCGTAGGCTAGAAGCCTGCCCACAGCCAGCGCTGTGCGCTTAAGGGGGCCTGGGAGGGCACGGCTTAGGAAGAGTACATCATCCCAGCTTAAGGCCCTTAAGATCTTAATGCAGGCCCCGTACACCAGCACGCCAAGGAGCACGTAAAGGGGCAGTAGGAGGGGGTCCTGGAGCCAGTACTGGGCCAGGTAGACCACTATGGCCATGATAGAGCTCCCAAGCAAGCCCTTAGCGAAGGAACGGCAATCTACTGAGGCAATATGCCTTGTGCACAGTATGTAGAAGGCCAGTAGGAGCACGAGGGCAATGGCCCTTACGAAGGCCATGCCGACTAGCACGCCAAGGCATGGTATGAGGAGTGGGGCTAGCGAGAGGGATAGGAGCACAGAGGAAAGGTTGGCAGCCATATACGCCTTAGTCCGCTTGTAGGTTATCAAGAGGAAGCCCATCATGGGTATGAGGGCGGTTAGGGCACCGAAGAAGCCAAATACCATGAGTATTGGCGTGCTCCCCACGTACTTCTCACCAGCAAATATCACTAGTATGGGGCCAGCAACTGCAGCGATGCCTAGGGCAACTGGTGTGAATAGGAGCGATAGGTACCTAGATATGGTGATCGTGGCCGTCCTTATGGCCTCCTCATCTTCACGGCCGTACTGCTCGCCGTAGTACGGGAAGATGGCCATTGCTATATTAATTGGTATGGCAGTTATCACCGTGTAAGCCTTCATGGCCACCGAGTACATGCCTAGCTCCTCTGGCGTGCCTAGGTTGGTCAGGGCAAACATATCAAAACAGGTGAAAATGTAGTTAGCGATGTTCGTAGCGAGTATTGGGGCTGAGAAGGCAAGCAGAGCCTTCATAGTGGCTAGGACGGAGCTCCCCCCACTAGGGGCCTTTCCCACTACTGCCCTGGCTAGCAGGATGCCAGATACGAGGCTACCAGTTAGGCCAGCTACTACCCAGCCAGAAACATAGCCAAACACCCCCCAGCCACTCCATATTAGGAGCAAAGCCGTGGATTGGCCTGCTACTGCTGAGAGCACGTAGGAAGCGCAGACCTCTTTCATGGCGTTAAGCCCTACTAGGGCATTATTGAAGGTAGCCGTGAAGCCATAGAGGGCCCCTCCAATGGCAGCTAGGTAGAAGAGCGGTGCGTAAGAATTAGTGCCAAAGAGGAGGGTTGAGGCTAGGTCCGCTAGAATTGCTAGGGTAGAGGAAAACACCATCGCTAATATGGTCCTGCTTAACACACTAGCCTTAATGAACACCATGTAATCAGCCCCCTTACCCCTTGCCTCAGATATGAACCTAACCGATGATGTGGGTACGCCAGCACCAGAAACTATCATGCCTAGCACTATCATGAAGTTCATAATAGTTGCCACACCCATCTCGGCCTTCGTTATGCTTCTGGCTATGAGCGTGAAGGCAACTAGGGCTATGAGGTTTGAGGCAAGCTGGCCAGCTACGAGGAAGGCAGAGCCCTTAGCGACCCTGGATACAGCCTCCTCCATATCGCCCACCGTGGTCTTCTCAGCCCTGGTTTTTGCTCCTCTGATAAGTTTTTATGTCCAGCTAAATGGGGCAAGGCATATAATCATCTACTTGGCCCCCCTCAGGTGGGCCTATGAGCTACTTGGCTGAGCTGCGAGAGGTGAGCGTAAGGTGGGTGCGAGGCCCCATGATGAGAGTGGCCGTAGCTGAGAGCTGATGAATCTTCTCTTCGCTGAGCCCATCAAATCTATTATCTATTGCGTGCTTGCTGGCCAGGCGCCCATCCTTTAGCTCTAGCAAGCCGAGAGGGGCTCCCATTGCCGAGCGAGGTTAGGAAGGCGAGCGCTTCTACCACTTAAACCTGGGGTTCGTAAGGGGGATTTCCTAGATCTACTGGGCATAATAGGAGCATGCAATAAGATGCTCTTCGGGACGGATTGGGGCCTAGATAGCGATGGTGAAGCTAGGGTGGAGAGGCACATAACGTTCGTTAGCTCCCTGCCGAT
>DQYM01000164.1 GCA_011040545.1 Candidatus Bathyarchaeota archaeon
GTAGAAGCCTACCTTAGCCTCCCTCACCCTCAAGGCCCACCAGCCCTAGCTCCTCTGGCCCTGGAGGCCCTATATTCCCTTCCTCAATATCCCTTATGGCCTTCTCAACTTCCAGCATGGCCTCCTCAGCTAGCCGCTTAGAGATGATGCCTTCCTCAACGGCCCCCTCAAGGAGCTCCTCATCTAGCACACGGTAGCTCCCATCTGGCCAGAGGCACACATCTACCTCTAGGTCCACGTACCTAAGGTGCCTTGGGCATACCTCAACTGGCGTGTTTATGTTTATGTACGTGCCCTTGTAATCTCCCTCCCTTGATAGGTAGTTGGTTACGAGCCTCATGGAGCTAGCCCCCGTCCTGCTTATGGCTAGGTCGCCAGGCTCCTTCCTAACGCCAAGGCCATCGTAGAAGCCCCTGCCACGAATGGTCCTTAAGAGCATTAAGTCCCTAAGCCCCTCATCAGCCCTAAGGACCTCTGCCTCACCAAGCCGTAGCAAGGTGCCATCTAGCTTCACGTGAAGCAGCTCTACCCTTGAGCCTATCGCAGGCATGCGCTGCTTAATCACCTCTGTGAAGAGGGCCTGGACCTGCTCCCTTGGCATCCCCTGGAACAAGAGCTTCTCCGCCATTTCAACTGATGAGGCTATTTCACCACCACATGTCTTGAAGGCATGGTGGCCTTCTATCGTTGGGCAGACAGCGGACCTAAGCTTATCTAGGTGCTCCTTTGCCCTCAGGGGCAGCTCAACATCTACTACTGCCTTCCCAGGTGCGAGCTTGCTAGGCCCACTTGCCTCCCTGAAGCCCTCTAAGATGCCCTCCCACTTAGCCAGGAGGGCCTCTACATCCGCCCTGAGCTCCTCCTCGCCCGCCTGGGCAGATTTAGAACGCCACTTCAGTCCCATCCCCTCTGGCAGGATGGCCATCGCAAGCTTGATTAGCCACTGGGCTTTCTCAAAATTGCTTATTTTCCCGCTGACCTCTATACCTGGCTCTAGTGGCCTTAGTGTCGCAAGCTTACCCCTCAGGCTTGGGAATCGGCTTAGAATCGGCATCCTTCCATTTGCCCTCACGACCTGAACTAGCACGGAAGTTTCATCTGGCCCTAATTCCTCACCATCTGCTAGCAGGCCCCTACAAGGGCCTATGTCTATGATGTGTCTATGGTAATCTACCACATGGCCCTTGTAAATAGCCCACATCTCAAATGGTGCCTTCCTAACTATGGCATCGTAGAGCTCACCTCTAATGGCCCTTAGGACCTCATCTACGTGGTCGTGAGCTCCTACGATCATTATACCATGCTTATCTTGCCTATCCGAGATTACTACATCAGGCTCCTCCTCTATTGGGGCCATCATAAAACGCTCTGCTATGACAAGGGATGGCTGAACTATGATAAACCCCTTATCGAGCAGCAGCTTAGTAAGGGCTGTTGCGTATATGCCCCTTATTCGGACCTTGGTCAAGGCTAGCACCTCTATGCAATCCTCTCAACCCTGTAGAGGCCATTTACCTGGCTTACATTGAACCTAACACCCATTATGCGTTCTGCAAGCCAGATATTCGCATCTAGGTGGTCGGTTAGCTCCCTAGTCAAGTAGGCTGAGCGCCCCTCTGCTATGGCCACGTAAGGCACCAACATGTCGGCCATGTGGATATCAACTGTTGCCCTAGCCCTGAGCTCTGCAAGGAGGCCCTCAGCAGCCTCCCGACCAACGGCCTCAGCTGGCTTGCCCAGCTCCCCTATGGCATCTGCACCTAGGATAACGCCAGTATCCGTCTCGGCCCAAAGGACTATGGAGCTGCCACGCTGGACTGGGTTTGAGCGGTCGTAGACGACCTGTATATCTGGCTCAAGGCCCTCCTTGGCTAGGAGCTCCCTAGCTGCCCTCGCCTGCCTATCTGCTACCTTCCTCTTCTCAAGGAACGTGCAGACCGAGATGCCCCTCACGGCCTCAACCTGCCCGAACTCCTCTAGAACGAGGGGCTTGAGGGGCCTTGATGGCTCAACGCTCAGCTCTACCACGCCAAGGCCCTTTGGGTAGTAGCCATACCTGAGGACCCTTATCCTAGCCCTAACGCCCATCTTGGCTAGCACGGGGAGGAAGACGTAACGCATGTAGTTTATGGTCGGTGAGTGCCTTACGTCCGTCCCTCCCTTCTCTATCAGCACCCTCACCCTTGATCTAGCCATGATGCAGATGGGCAGTATGGTCATTATGAGCATTGGTATGCTGCCAGCCGTCCCAATCTCAGCCCTGTAGCTACCGCCCTCTATCGGCCCAGGCTCAAACGTTATCTCCATGGAGCCCACCCTAGCGCCAGATACCCTAGCCCTACAGAGCCTAGCTGCAGTTAGGACGGCCTCAAGGTGCTGGGGCCTCAGGCCAGGATTTGACCTACGGGCACGGATGTTGATCATGTGTAGTGGTCGGCCAGTTATGGCTGAGAAGGCAACGGATAGCCTAAGCATGGTCCCGCTACCGCTCTTCATTGAGCCATCTACTTCTATCATAGGTGCCCCCAAGGCCGACACCTGTAGAGCCAGATTTCAGCCCCTAATTAGCCTAATCTCGCTATGGGGCTTGGGCATTAGCGTATATGAAGACACGGCCCCTCTGCGTTACCAGCTTCACGTTGTACACGTGCCCACTTACCCAATCAAATGGCACGTATATGACCACCGTCCTGCCAGGGGCAAGGGGGACACCACCATCACGTGCGTAATCTGGTAGCTCAGTTAGGTCAGAGCGGAAGTGTATCTCAGGCTGGCCAGGCGTTATGTCTATTACCCAGGCAGCCACTATGAGGACGCCTACCGAGCCCTTGTTGGTAACGTTAATGGCTACTTTCTTCTCAGGCGTGCTTACGAACTGGACCTCATTTATGATTAGGTCCTCAGAGGCCCTAGCTACGTCTATGTCATTCATCTCACGTTGGACGCTCATGGACCAGAAGGTAATACCTATCATGAGCGTTATCATTATTATTACGAAGAACAAGGCCCCCGCAACCGTGCTAATGCCTTTCTGGCCTTTAAGGTGCGATGGCCAGGACCTCAAATACGGACCCCCTCCTAGTGAATACCTTTATGTGGTAGGCCCTGCCTGATTCCCATGCGAACTTAAATGTTATCCTGCCGTGCCCCCTTGGGTCAAGGGAGAGGTTCTTCCCCTCAACGTAATCTGCATCGCTAATGCGCCCACCTGGCTCTAGGCTTACGTAATCAACTGTTATGCTAACTGGGCCGTAGTTGTAGAGGTAAATGCTAACCACCTTCCCGTAGCCAGCTAGCTCTGTGAACCAAACGTCCTCAAGTGCAAGTCGCTCCCTAACTGCATCCCTACCTGGGTTGTGGAAAACGTAGCTAACCGTCCAGGCCAGTAGGGCCGTCATGCATATAACTACGACAGCGGTCATCAGGATATCGGATACGACAGGCGATACGCCAGCCCTAGCGACCTTCCTAGGCCCTCGCTGCCTCAACCACGACACCTGAGCTACCCCACTAGTTTCTCAGCAGGAGGGCAATTAAGCATCACGCCTAGCTGGGGCAGCCCAGGCAGCAGACATGGCTAGCGGTAGGGATGTTATGATGGTATCTACATCGCTCTTCTCAACGCCATCTACCCAGGATGGAGCTGAGGAGCCAAAGCTAGCCGTGTGGCCAGCACCAGAAACGTCCTTAACGCTATTGCCAGTTCCCTCATCAAACCTATACCAGAGGACGAGGCCATCCGTAGTTATCTTGCCCCTTATGTTATCCTTTATCTCATCTATGCTGAGGGGCCTTGAGTAGATCCTGAGCTCATCTATTATGAAGTAGTTGGCGAGCTCGTAGTAGTTGTTGTAGCCTATGCAGAGGGGGTCATCGTTAGTAGCTGGCGTAGCCGTAGTTGCCTCTGAGCCCTCTAGCCTACCGTTTATGTATATGTTAAGGTGCCCACCATCAAATACGCCTACTAAGTGGAACCACTCATTTATGCCTGGGATCTTAGCTGCGCTGTAGTGGAGCTGGTCGTCCTCGCCCCAGTATATGACCTCTACTTGCTCTGGGTCGTACCTGTAAAGGCAGAAGCCATAATTACATGAGCCCCAGAATGAGCCCTGGCCCTTCACCACTATTGGCGTCCAACGATTAACATCTGCCTTTGTTATCTTTATCCAACACTCTATGGTGAATGTATGTAGGTCTAGGTCGCTAGCATCACTAGCATATGCTTGCTCTTGGGCGCCATTAAACTCAAGGGCAAATGGGACCTCAGGCACCCTAATTGGCGATTTCCACTCAGCCGTGTGGCCAGATTCAAGTATTACCTTTACCTTAATGGCCGTCCTATACGTCCAGGCGTATGGAAACTCTAGCTCCACGTTATCGCCAGGCTGTATCTTGGCATAGGCATCGTACTCTAGGTTCTCTATGAAGACCCTATCCACGGTTGCCGTTGAGGAGCCAACGTTCCTTATTACCACGTGGACGTAGCCATCTTGGACGGTTACATCATCAATCTTAACTTGGATGCCAGCTTGGTAGAGCTGCCAGCCCAGCCAGCCATTAATCCACATCCAGGCGACTAGGCCAGCAGCAATAGCTATGACAAGCAATATCAGTGTAGCCATTATTGGTGATATGCCCTCCCTAGGCTCCCTCATGCCATCACCAAGGCCATTGAGCTTTTGATTACTTATAAAACTTCTTATAATGGTGCCCACTATACAATGGGTGTGTAAAATGGGAAAAATACATGATAGGGCTGCTGGCATCTATGTAAGGGCCCTCATGGCCTAGTGGGCAGGGCGAAGGTAACTGGTGGCAGGGCTGAGAGGGCCACTAGGCCTGAGAGAGCCTCATGGGTAACGCCTGGCTCGTACCAGGTGGCACCTGATACATCCGATAGGTCGTTATCGTAGTCAGA
>DQYM01000085.1 GCA_011040545.1 Candidatus Bathyarchaeota archaeon
GATGGTGCCTACGTTAACGGTTATGCGGGAGCAAGCCCTTATGAAGGCCCTTGCGACCTCAGGCCTTAGCCCAAGGACATCTGAGGCAGCTTCTATCAGGCCCTCCATGCCCGTGAGCACATCCCTTATCTCACCTGGTGCCTCTACCTCACGGCCATGTAGTGCTAGGACCTTATCCACGGCCTCCATAGCAATCCTTATGGCATTTACACCGAGCTCAGGGACGCTCCCATGTGCTGGCCTCCCCCTAGCCACTAGCTTGAGCCAGCAGAGCCCCCTCTCGCCAAGTATGGCTAGGTATGGCGTGCTTGGCTCAGCTATGAAGCACCCATCTGCATCCAACAGGCCCCTCTCGGCCATGTAGCCTGCCCCAAGGCGACCACCAGTTTCCTCATCGCACGTTAGGGCAAGCTTCAGCCTTCCGTTGAACTCCTCAAGCAGGCCAGAGAGGGCGTGGAAGACGGCCATTATACAGGCCACGCCACCCTTCATATCAGTTGAGCCCCTGCCTAGCACACGGCCACCCCTCACGTCCCCACAGAATGGGTCAAAGCTCCAGCGGCCCATGTCCCCAGCTGGCACTACATCTATGTGGCCCATGAGTAGGAGGCACCTCCTCCCCCTCCCCTCATCCACAAGGACGTTAATCCTGCCTGGCTCAGGCTCAAGGCGCCTTACATCATGGCCATGCTCAGATAGCCAATCCATAGCCACGCCAGCTGCCTCAGAAACATCGCCTGGTGGGTTCTCGCTCCTGGCCCTGACCAGCTTAGAGCACAGGCCAACTACATCTATGGCCTTAACCTCCCTAAGGGCCTTCTCCTTAAGCTCCCCTAGCCTACTGGCCAAGCCCTCCACCACACCTACGTGCCACGTAATGCCCTAATAGGGCTCACGGCCAGGCCATGCTTTAAGCCCCCATGTGCCTACTGTTTATGAGGGCAGTGGCCCCCTATCCATCTGGTGCCTAAGTTGGCAGGGGCAGTGGAAGAGGCCCTGAGGTGGTTTGAGCAGGGGGCCCGTGAGGCCTGGGATAGGGCCCTCAGCCTAGGGGTTAAGGAGGCCATGGTAGTCCACCACGATGATGGTGATGGGCTAGCTGCAGCAGCTGCGGTTAAGGCTGCCCTTGAGCGATCTGGTTTAAAGGCCAAGTTGATCTGCCTTGAGAAGCTATTCCCAAGCGTCGTGAGGGCCTTGCATAGTGGGTCTGGCAGGCTCATCTTCTACTGTGATATAGGCTCACCACATGCCGACCTCATATCCGAGGCGAACGGCGGTAGGAACCTAACCATCATACTTGACCACCACGATCCAAGGCAGGCAAGCGATCCAGCCGTAGTGGACCTGAACCTTGAGCACGCTGGGCTTAGGGGCGAGGAGGACTTCTCGGGCTCTACGTGCTGCTACCTCTTCGCTAGGGCACTAGATAGGGCCAATAGGGACCTCTCCTACCTAGCCCTGGTCGGCAGCTGTGAGATACCCGCTGGCTTCAAGGGCATTAACGCCCTTGTGCTAAAGGAGGCCCTTGCAGATAAGGTCGTGGAGCGTAGCGGGAGGAAGCTGCTCATACGGAAGCTAGGCATAGAAGTTAGGAAGCTGTTCTCCCTGCTCCAGGTGCTAGGGCCAGTAGGCTACTACGTAGGTGGGCCTGAGCTAGGTGTTAAGGCTGCCCTTGAGGGCGTTTCAGATGAGGTAAGGGCACTTGCGGATGAGCTTGAGGCCAAGAGGAAGGCCATAAACAAGCGTTTGCTCGCTAGCCTTTACAAGCGTGGCCTGAGGAGGGAGGGCCGAATCCAGTGGTTTGACGCTGGGAATGCCTATAAGGGCATGGGCTCTAAGGTCATAGGCACCTTCTGCTCATACCTATCCTACCAGAGGAAGCTAGTTAGGCCAGATATGTTCGTGATTGGCCTAATGCATATGGAGCCAACCATCCCTGGCTTTGGCCAGCTTGAGGGGGACTTCGTGAAGGTATCCGTTAGGGCCCCGAAGGCCCTTAGGGCTGATATAGATGCTGGGAAGGTCCCTACTGCCGTTGGCCTACTTGAGGAGGCCACCAAGGGGTTTGGCATAGCAGTAGATGGCCATGCCTATGCTGCTAGCTGTGTTATACCAGCAGATAAGGTAGGTGAGTTCATAAGGAGGGCTGCCTCCATTTCATCTGGGCAGAAGGGGCTAGGGGCATGGCTGTGATGGCCACATGGGCTATTAAGCTACATGAAGTCAGAAAGGGAAACCTGCCTTGGCCCTCTACCGCCGAGGAGGGCCTTTATCTCCTTTTTGATCAGCTCTAGCCTCTGGGCTAGGTAGCCCTCAATCCCATAGCGCTCCACTAGGCGCTCTGCTATGGCCAAGTACTTCTCAACTGAGCCCTTATGGACCGTTAGGGCTAGCTCTCCCCCACAGGCATCGCAACGGCCAGAGAGGGGAATGCGCCTAAACCGCTTATTGCACTTCTTGCACCTGAGGGCCTGTGTGGCAAAGGCCCTTAGGTTGCCAATTATATCCCTTAGGAAGTGCGTTGTAAGCACCCTACTTGCTACCTCACGGGCATCAACTGCCCTTATCATCTCAGCTAGCCCCATCTGGCCAGCTAGCTTCTCCCTCATCGTCTTAAGCCTCTTGTAGGCCGTTTCAAGCACGCCAGAGCAGATGTGGCTCGTTGGAATTGTGAAGCCAAGGCCAGGGCACGAGCCCCCTTCCCCTGCTAGGGCATCCTTCAGGAGCCTCATACGCCCCTCAAGCTCCCTAGCAGGAGCTCCCTCCCAGGTTAGCTCGTAAAAGGCACGTGGGTAGGACCAGGGGATATCAACTTCCTGTGCTTGCCTCTGGACCTCCCTGGGGTTCACGATGGGCATTATGAAGAGCGGTGCATCCATCATGCCACCTGGCCTAGCAGGTAGGTATGCCCTTGAGAAGTTAAGTAGGACATCTAGGGCTAAGGAGATGCTATCTTCATCACCATCACAATCCCTTCTCTTAGCTGAGTGCCAAACGGGATGGGCATAGCATACACTAGCATCTGTAAAGCCAATTATACGGCCAACTACGCCAACGGAGGTATGGGGGGCAAGCCCTATCACTAGGTGGCCCACTAGGTCCTCTGGCCTCTCGGCCTTATAATATGGCTTGAGGCCGTAGAAGCGAGTTAGGAGCTCATCTATGAACTTAGCTACCCTAACCAGATACTCACCTGCAGCCCTAGGCAGCACTACATCTTGGATTTTAAGCTCGCATACCTGCTCTGGATCCTCAAGGGGCCTGCCATCTACATCAACCTCGTAGCCTAGCTCCCTTAAGCGCTCTACTGGCGTCCCAATCTCAGATGGCTTAAAGTGCGTTAGGGGGGCATTTGTGGCATCAAATCGGATCGTCCCATCCCTGAAGACAGAGAGACCGAATAAGGCCCTTAATATGCCCTTCTCTACTGGCTCGGGGACCTTCTCCTCATTTATCAGGCCCCTAACGCCCTTTACGACATCTGGTAGCTTCCCCAGCCTAAGCCTTGACTTAGCTTGCTCTAAGAGCTCCTTTAGCCTAACTAGCTGCCTCCTGAATGGGACAGCCCTGAGGCCACATGAAGGGCAGCTCACGCCCTCAGCTAGCTCACGGCCACACTTAGGGCATGTGAAGATGGGCTCTGTCCTCTGGCCGCAGCTTGGGCAGATGGGCCAGAAGCCCTCTAGGCCACAGGCAGGGCATCGCCTACTAGCTAGCTCTACCTCTACGGCAGCCTCCCTAGCGGCCTCTACTATGTTCCTCTGGGGGCCACCTGCGAGGCCAACTGGGAAGAGGGAGTGGACACGGGGCCTCATCTCACGCTCCTTAGCCTTCTCAGGCCTCCCCATCCTAGCCCCAAGTATGGTTGGTGCCTTTGGCCTAACCTCTATGCCAGATAGGCTCTTGATTAGCTCCAGGGGGCCTCCCTGGCTTCGCACAGGCCCAGCAGCCTTAGCTCCTGGCTCAAGGCCGAGGCAGGCCAGCAGGATGAGGGCATCCTCCCCCTCAACAATTATACTGGTCCCCTCAACCCTGTGCGGGAGGCAGAGCCTCTCTAGGAGCTCCTTAGCATTCCTCATCTCGCCCCTCACGGCCAGAGAGGCCCCAGCCCCCATGATGGAGGAGGACGAGGCCCAATCCCTGAGGGCCAGTATCTCCTTGGGCTCTAGGAGCTCCCAGAAGTAGGTGAACCTTGGGTGGAGCGGGATGCCAAGGTGCCTTGAGAGCCTTAGGGCTACCTCAGCACTTGGCCTTGCCGTGATTGGCTGCTCAATCATGGCCTTGAGCTCCTCAAGCTGGAGGCCAAGGGTTCCCGCAGCCTCCCTGAGGTCCCCTCCGAACTCCCTCCCTATGGCCTCCTTGAGGTCCTGTGCCCACCACTCCTCTACGTAGCCAGATGGGAGGAGCTCCTTGTTGTTGTACAGGAAATCTCCATAGCTTATTAGCATGTCGCCAAGGAACAGTATCTCCTCTACCTGGCCAGCTCAGGCCCTAGCTTGCTCAACACTCTCAACACGGATGACGGAGCCATCCCTTAGCTTCACAACTGGTGGCTCTAGCCCATCAACTGGCATGGCCACGCCACCCTTCCCAGGGACCTCAAGCTTGAGCTGGGTGCCTACGGCGAGGAAGCCCTTTAGGAGCACCATCAGGGCTGGGTGGACGCCTACAGCAGCAAGGCCCGTGTTCCTAGAGCGCCCATATCTAAGCCTAAAGCCCCCTGGCCTACCAGGCATGGAGAATACAGGCCTACCTGCTATTACCTCATCAAGGATTCCCTCACCGCCACCGCTAGAGCTTGATGCTAGCTCTGAAAGCCAATCCCAGC
>DQYM01000195.1 GCA_011040545.1 Candidatus Bathyarchaeota archaeon
AGCTCGTAGTAGCGCCACCTGTTCTCATCCTCATCCCACCTACATAGGTAGAGCAGGACTTCCTCCTCGTAGGCCTCTGCCTCAACGGGCTCTATGCGCCAGTAGAGGTTTACCACGCTCCTGTAGTAGCGCCTGCCTATTACACGCCAGTAGCCAGGCTCCTCAGGTGGCACGTACTCCTCACGACCAGGCCTGAGGCCAAGCTCCATCCAGCGGGCTGGTGCCTTCCAGGGGTGGTACTCCTCAACGAACTCACCTGGCATGTAGTGCACGTACAGGTAGACCCACTTATCCTTCCAGGTCTTAACACCGCCTGGCGTCGTGTAGGTAACGTTTATCACTATGCCCCAGTAGGGTGCTGCCTCCTTGAACACCCTTGGCCAATCAGTTGGGCTACACCAGCCAAGCCTTACTAGCGTGAAGTTAAGCCAGAACATGGGCTCGCCCCAATCTACTTCTACCTCCGTCCAGCCACCCCTATCCCAGATGTCCTTCTCTATGTACTTCTCATCGTAGAATATTGGCTTTGGTGCCGTTAGGCTCCAAACATCCCTCTGCCAAACGCAGAACTTCACATTCACTATCCTATCCAGTATCTCCTTTGGCGTTATGAAGATGGTTACGTTCATCTTCCCAGGCACGTGCCAGTATCGGTCCGTGAAGTTGTAGTAGGCTGGCGATAGGCTCACGAAGATCTCTGGCTCTGCCTGAGCTGGGCGTGGGCCATCCGTGGCCTCCTGCATCTCCAACACGGGCGATGGGGCTTGGGCAGCCTTCGCCTGGGCAGCTGGGGCAGCGAGCGGTAGTAGCAGGAGCAGAGCGATGGCCACCAGTAGCCAGTACGAGCCCCTCATGCCCATCTCCCAGCCCAGATTATGCCTGGGCCTTTTATGTTTTCTGGCTAAATCCCCATGAGGTATGTTGGTGTTCAAAGCACAAACTTAAATCGCTGGGGGGCCTAAGGGGGCCTAGGGTAAGGGCATTGGCTATGCTTGAGGCCCGCTGGAAGGTGCTCTCCGACCTACTCGTTGAGCTTAGGTCCCGTGGGGCAGATGTGCCCGCCGAGGTCGTGAGGGATCTAAGGCTATCTAGGTCCCTTATAGAGGCCATGAGGGCAAGCCCAGGCCACCCAGAGCTTGAGGCTAAGGCAGAGGAGCTCATGCTGGGCGTTGAGGCCTACCTGCTGGCTGAGGCAGAGGTAAGGCTTGGTCCCGATAGGGCAGAAGAGTGGGGCCGAAGGCTAGAGGAAGCTTCCCTTGAAGCTGCTCTAGGGCCAGCCGAGGTTAGATTTAGGCCTGGCCTACCAAGGGATAGGCACTGGGTAAGGGTGAAGGTATCAGAGGACCTCCCCATGGACTTGCTTAGGCAGCTGGCCTCGGAGGAGGGCGTTTCAGCAGAGCTACAGCAGGATGGCTTCCTCTTGGTCAGCGGTGATGAGGGTAAGGTAAAGGCATTCATCAGGAGGCTAGCTAAGCACATCAGGGGCCAGGCCTAGGGGCAGCCCCTAGGTCCTCTACTATGACCTCTGCGACCTTCTTGCCCGATAGTAGCATGCCACCGAATATAGGCCCCATCCTGGGGAGGCCGTATAGGGTTGCTACTGCCATGCCAGCAGCGTAGAGGCCTGGGCAGATACGGCCCGTGTGCTCAACTACTGCCTTCTCGCCCTCGTAAGCCCACATGGGGCCATAGCCCCTAAGCTTAAGATTGAGGCCAGGTAGCCTTGAGGCAGCTAGGGCTAGGACCTCAGCATCATGGCCAGTGCAGTCCACGAGGGCCTTGCACCTAATCCCCATTGGATCTACGTGGAGGCCAGATAGGCCAACGGCACTCCACTGTAGGACGGCCCCCTCTACCCTAGGGGGTTCCTCCCTATATATCAGGTCCACTATGGAAACACCAAGTATGACCTTCGCTCCAGCATCTATGGCAGCAGATGAGAGCTTAGCTATCATCTCAGCTGTATCCACCACGTATAGGCCTGGCCTAACCTCATCTAGGCGACAGCCGATATCACTTAGTATCTCATGTGCTGGAGCTTCAACAGCAGCCTTGTGGAATAGCATGCCACCACCGCCTATGCCACCGCCAAATGAGAGCTTCTTCTCAAATACTACCGTCTTGAGGCCTGCTCTAGCCGTATAGTATGCTGCCATAAGGCCAGAGGGGCCAGCACCAGCTATTACGACATCTGCCTCAGCTATGCCATGCCAATCCGCAAGGGCAGCTTCCATTATAGCCCTAGTTACCTCTTCCTCCCCGAACTCAACGATTTCCCTTGCCTCCTCCTTTAGCAACACATAAATCACCTCCTAGAGGCCAGATAGAGCTGATTTAAGCCCTTCTATGATCATCTTGAACACTACTTGGACTTGGCCAGTATGGATGCCTAGCGCTAGTAATGTTAGGCCAGTAAGCAGGAGCAGGATGCCCATTATGCGCTTCTCCCAAGGCCCGAACTCCATGGCTGGGACCTCAGGTGCTCCCAAGGCTCGGCCCTTTAATACTTTCCCCTCACATGCCAAGCCTTAAGCTACGGGGGAGACAGCCAGGGGCGGTGGAAGCATGGTAAAGCTCTCGCCAGAGGAATACATTGAGACGCTGAAGGAGCCAAGGAGGCTTATCTATGCTGATGGGAGCCTCATAAAGGACGTAGTAGAGCACCCCCTAACTGCTGGCGTGGTAAGGTCAATGGCTCGCTCCTACGAGATGGAGCAGGACCCAGCTTTCAAGGGCCTCCTAACAGCTAGGTCCTTTATATCTGGCCGTGAGGTGAGCAGGGGCATAGCGATATTCAGGAGCATAGAGGACCTATGCAAGCGTGTTGATATGGGCCTTACGTATGCCCGTGAGTTCGGGACCTGCTACTACTCCTGCCCTGGCTGTGATACGCTAAATGCCCTAGCAGCTACCACCTGGGAGATGGATAAGGAACTCGGCACCGATTACCACTCACGCCTCAAGACCTTCATAAGGGAGCTTGAGGAACGTGATGCACGTTGCTCTGGAGCAGTTACAGATGCAAAGGGGGATAGGAGCCTAAGGCCACCAGAGCAGCCAGATATGTACTTGCGTGTCGTTGAGGAGCGCTCAGATGGCATAGTGATTAGGGGCTGTAAGGTCAGCCAGAGCGGTGCCTGGGCCAACCACTACCACATAGTAGTGCCCAACGTGGCCCTGAGGGAGGGGGAGGAGAAGTTCGCCCTTGCCTGTGCTGTGCCAGCTGGGGGAGAGCGCATAAAGTATGTATGCCAGTATAACTTCTATAGCGCCTACAGGATGCACGCTGATCGTGAGGAAGTGCCCAACTGGCCATATGGCTTTAGGGAAACGTGCATAATCATATTTGATGATGTATTTGTGCCCTGGGACCACGTATTCCTATACGGCGAGGTTGGCTACGTGGGCAAGCTCATCACGAGGTTTGCGAACATACATAGGATGGTATGTGGTGGCTCTTGTAAGGCAGGCTTCCTAGATATCTTAATAGGCGCTATGGCCCTAATGGCCGACCAGCTGGGCACGATGAGGGCTAGGCACATAAGGAACTTCCTAGCTAGGGCTATCGTAATGCGTAATGTGCTCTACGCCTGTGCTAAGATGGCTGCCCTTGAGGGGCATGAGGAGCCAGAGGGCTCTGGCTTCTACGGCCCAGACCTCATTTACGCAAACGCAGCGAAGCTGCTGGCTGCTGATTACTTCTTTGAGGTAGTTAAGTTCGCATGTGATGTAGCTGGTGGCCTGGTCGTAACGGCTCCATCGCTTAAGGACCTTAAGAACCCAGATGTAGGTGAGCACCTAAGGCGCTACCTAAGGGCTAGGGCCCCTGCTGAGGATAGGGTGAAGCTCGCTAAGCTCATCCAGCTCTGGCTAATGCATGCACCAGCTACATGGCATGGGGCTGGGCCACCAGAGTACGAGATGGTATTCCTACGTAGGGCCATAGACCTAGAGCCCCTGAAGGAGTTGGCAAAAAGGCTAATGGGCTAGTCCTAGGTCGCTAGTGCTTTTTATGGCTTGCTCCTACGGGCCTAGGCAGCTTGCTCGCCTTCCTCAGCTTCCTCTCCCTCTTGCTCTTCTTCCCCTCGCTCTCCTCCTTCCTTCCTGACCAGGGCGATAGGCCCTGCCTTAGCTAGCGTTCGCCCAAGGCTGACCAGGGACTCCATGTAGTCCTTGGCCATCTTCAGGGCCTCATCAGGTGCTATGCCTGCCTCCCTGAGCTCCTTGTAGAAGGCCCCTACTGCCTCCCCAAGCTTACGGCCAGCTTCCTCTGAGACCAGGACGCCTAGCAGGTCCTTCACTAGGCCAGGTATGTGCTTGTGGAGCACCGTGAGGACCTCGCCTACTACGGATGGCACCCCGACCACCCCGACTACTCCCTGCTTCTTCTTGCCCTCCTCCTTGCGCTCACGCTCGCCCACTCCAACCACCTCGTGCTAGAGTAGGTTGGCCATCCCTATTCAGCCTTCTGGGCCTTAGTGCCCAGGCCCTGGCCACCTAGCGAGGTCGGTAGGTCAAACTTCCTCCCATGGCCTTCAACCTCAACCACAAGCCCCATCCCAAGGAGCCTCTGGAGCCTCTCCCTTATGATACGCCTAGATGCCCTCCCCCGCCTAGCCCTCACCGCCCTAGTTAGCTCAGATATGTTCATTGGCCCTCCCTCAGCTAGGGCCTCTATTATGTGCCTTGAGATCTCATCCCCCCTTGGAAGGCGCCTTAGGACCTGCTCAGCCACCAAGGCCCTCCTAATCAACCTCAGCTGGCTTGAGTAAATTTGAGAGCCCCCCGCTAAGATGGATAAGAGCTCTGGCA
>DQYM01000246.1 GCA_011040545.1 Candidatus Bathyarchaeota archaeon
TAGGTCGCTCTTGAGCCTGAGTAGGTCCTCCCTCTCGGCCATGAGCTTCCTTAGGTCAGCTACCATCATCTTCATGGATAAGCTATATGCCTCCTCTGATACATTGCCCATCTCGTGCTCTATCTCAAGGCAGGCCATGCCGTTCTGTACGTCCCTTATCTGGTCGGCGCACCTCTTACAGGCATTCTCAATCTTCTTAAGGAGGTACTTGGCCTCGGCCCTTATCATGCTCAGCGAGTTATCTATTTCCTTGCTTATCTCCTCAGCAGCCTCGCCTATCCCCTCCTTGAGCGTGAACAGTATGGCCCCACGCCTTGTTATGAGGGCCATCCTCCTGCGGAGGGATTCAACACGCTTCTTCAAGCTTGAGCGCACTACTACACAGGAATCGGTTACTACAATATCTGAGAGCCTGTACCGCCTCACACGCCCATCGCCCATCCTCACCAGTAGCCAGTTCATCTCGCCATTGCCGTTAGCTAGGACGGAGACCACCATGCCTATCTGGCGACCCCACTCGTCCTTGACCAGCTTGCCCACTAGGCTAGCAGGGTTCATGAGCTCGTTCATGGCAAACCACCCCTCCCCCTAATTTTCTCACGGTGGCCAACGGCATCTTGAAGCTCTACCTCAATATCGGGGAGCACCTGGTCGGCTTCACGCTCAATGGATATGCTTAGGGCCTCAAGTATCTTTGAGGCATCCTCGTTTTGGAGCTCCACAGGCGTTATAGTGTTGCTTATGTCCTCCATCTCGCTGACGAGCGTATCAAGCACGTCCCTGACCATGCCTAAGCTGCCCTCTACCTGTGGCATGAACTTCGCCACGACTGGCCCAACGATCTTCACGATATCCCTTAGTGGCGTTAGATCAACCATGATGTTGCCCATCTCAAATACGAGCTTTAGCCTAGCGCAGATGCCCTCAAAGCATATCTTCATGAAGAGTATTATCTTCGTGTAGTCCCTTATGGTCGCTATGGAGTTGGCTAGTGCCTTAGCTAGATTCTCCCTCCCAGCCCTAAGTGCCTCCTTGGCCTTTGCCTCGTACTCCTTCTCCATGGCCTCAAACTTAGCTAGGGCTGCATTCAAGCGCCTTATGTCCTTCTCAAGAGCCCTTATGGTACGCATGACCTTTAACCTTAGCTGTGGGTTGCGCTTGAGCAGCACCTTCAGCCTCTCGCCTAGCCCTGGCTTCGGGAGGCCAGCACGGCCCCATGCCCTTGCGAATGAGCCCGACAACTCCCTCACCTCCTTGGTGAGAGGAGGTATGGAGCTAAGCTAGGATAAGCGGAGGGCGCTAGCGTTAGATATACGTAGCTAGGAAGCATATAGGATGTACATAAACCGCACCTTGAGGGGGTTAATCGTGCTTTAGCCTAGGAGCAGGGCTAGTTTTTCAAACCAGCGTGTCAATTACGCTAAACATAGGACATGCCCTCTGCCAAGGTGATGAAGAGGTTCTTAGTCCTCCTGGCCGTAGCTGCCCTAGGCTTCGTGATCGGCTCAGCAACCTACCTTGTACTAGAGCCATACCTCCCATCCCTACCAGATATAATAGGGCGCCTACTGGCCATAGCGTCCCAACCCTGGTTCCTAGCTGGCATCGTGGGGGCCATCTTAGCCATAGCCTTGATCCTCATTTGGGCTAACTCTGGCTCTGATTTTGGTTACTGGTGGTAAGCTCACCTGCCTTCTCCTTAAGCGTGGAGGCAACGGCCCTGAATAGGGAGCAGGAGGAAACATCAATAACTGGGACCATGAGCTTCTCCCGTGTTTCTACAACACGCTCGTACTCTGGCATGAGGGCAAAGCACACCATGGCCCAGTATAAACGCCCTTCCCTAACTAGCTCTGTAGCCGTGATCTTAGCCGTTAGGGGCAGTGGGTAGTATAGGAAGGCTACCCCATCTGCCCAGTAGAGGGCTGAGGGGCGACCACCTGCAGCTATGTTAGCGAACCTAGCGAGCTCCTCAACCGACTTAAAGAACAAGAGCTCCTTGATTACTAGCTCCTTAACTGGCTCAAGCTTAACCGATGGGGTTGGCAAGCTACCACCCTTAAGGGCCTTTAGGGCCTTACTTAAAACGTTGAGCGTGGTGCACGGTAGATCCACGGAGGAAGTTAGGGCTAGCCTCTTGCATATGCTAAGTTGATGTATGTTAGGTTTACATCAGATACGTATGGGATGAAGCCGTATTCTGCTGCTAGGTTGTTCACGAACTCCATGTAGTCCCTGAACGTGCTTGGGCTACCTGGATCTGCATAGGCGAGGGCTAGCACGATTAGACCGAGGGAGGCCCTCAGGTCGGCTAGCCAGCACGCCACCTCCCTCAACCAGCTTAGCCCTGATCCAGATAGCTTCTCATACCGTCCCGTGGTGAAGTTATAGTAGGTCCCAAAGTCCTCAAATAAAACACCATTGATATATAGCGCAGATGCCTCTAGGAGCTGGAAGCCCCTGTTCTGGATCAAAATGGCATCTGGCCATGAGGCCCTTATGGAGGAAACTAATGCCAAGAGGCCCTCCCCCATCCAGGGGTATAGCTCAACCACATCTAGGTTGTCTAGGAAGAGGCCACAGAAGCCCTTCTCACGTATGAATGGTATTGCCTCTTCAAGGAGCAGCTCCCTCCAGCCAGGCTCACAGGCATTTACGATAAGCTCGCCCCACTCAGGCCAGTAGCCAATCACTCAATCTGGCCTAACCCCACTGGCCCAGGGCTCCCAGCCACCTATGGTCGTGAGGCTTAGGTAGGCTAGGGACAGGCTCCCGTGCTCTAGCAAGTAGGAGGGCAGGCTGGCCTCTACAAGTGGCGAGAGGATGGCGAGGTCAAACTTAGCTAGGTCGGGAGCCCTATCCTCGCCGTAGTAGATCATGAAGCAGGATATGCCACCTTGGTCGGTAGAAGAAGGCCCTAGTCCCTGTAACTAGGGGGGCCTTAAGCATAAGAACGTGGGCTCAGGATCCTAGCTTACCTATAGCTAGTTTGGAACCTAGCCCTAGCACCACGGCCACCGTACTTCTTTGGCTCCTTGCGCCTTGGGTCGCCAGCTAGCATGGTCCTATCGTACTCTATGAAGACCTCCCTTATGCGCTCATCACCCGTCCAGAGCCAGAGGCCCCTTGCTATAGCTATCCTAACGGCCTCAGCCTGGCCCATGAAGCCACCACCACGAACGGTTACGTCTATGTCTAGCTGGCCCCATACATCTTCTCCTACGAGCAGGAGGGGCTCCATCATCTTCCAGCGGGCGGATTCAGGCATCCAGATCTCAATTGGCACGCCATTTATACGCACACGCCCCCGACCAGGCCTTACCACAGCCCTTGCTATGGCCGTCTTGCGCTTCCCGCTCGTCAGTATTATGCGCCTACGGGCTGCCATGCTACCGCACCTCCTCAGGTGGCCTCCAGCCGATCTCCCTTGCCAGCTCGCCTACCGTTATATATGGGCACCTTAGCTTCTGGGCGCTTGCCTCAGGTATGGTTTGTGTATCAGCCCCCCTTAGCTCCTCTGGCACCCCTATGAAGACCTTGAGGCGCCTTAGGGCCTCCTTCCCCTTCTCCTTGTAGCGTGGTAGCATGCCCCTTATGGTCCTCCATACTATGCGGTCTGGCCTCCTAGGCCAGTACGGCCCCTTTCGGTAGTGGCCTATCTGGAGCCTATCCTTGTAGCGCTTTACCACGGCCTTCTTCTTGCCAGATATAACGGCCTTCTCAGCATTTACTATGGCTATGTGCTCCCCCATGAGCAAGCGCTTAGCTACCACGCTGGCCATCCGACCTAGCACTAGGCCAGTGGCATCTATGACCGTCCAGCCCTCAAGGCCCCTCATGGCCCCTCGCCCCATGGCCCATCACTCCATTATCTTCACACCAGAGCCCCTTGGGTTGCGCTCTAGGAGCTCCCTTATAGATATGCACTCTCCCCCAGCTGCCTCTATCTTCCTCTTGGCATTAGCTGAGAAGGCAAAGGCAGCTACGCACACGGGGTGATCTATCCTGCCAGCCCCAAGGACCTTGCCTGGCACCACAACTACATCCCCTGGCTTTGTATAGCGGTTTATCTTGCTTACATTTACTTCAGCCCTCCTGCTCCTTGGCCTAGAGAGCCTCTCAGCTACATCACGCCATATCCTAGCCCCTAGCTCACCGTACTTACGCCTTAGCAGCCTTATCAGCTCCTTAAGCTCTGGGTTCTGTATCTCACGCCTCAAGGCCAAGCACCTCCTTAAGCTTGCCCTCAAACTCATCTAGCTTACGCTTAAGCACCTTAGCTGCCTGCCTTAGGATGAAGTCGGGCGGTAGGACGCCAGTTGATTCTACGTACATTATGAAGGAGCCCTCCTCCCAGCTAACATCAATTGCAGGTGGATCTAGGGGGCATACATCAGCACAATCCCTACAGAGCGTGCAGGCCAGAACGTTCCTAACCTTAAGGGCTGAGCCAGTCCTATCAAATATCTTCTTAGGGCATATCTCTATGCACTTACCACAGAGATTGCACCTAGCTACATCTACCCTTATGACGGGCAGGTACTTGTGGGCAGCTACTGAAACTGGCTGCCAGCGGGCGTGCTCACTGCCAGTGCCAAGCCTAGCCTTAGCTATCAAGTATATCCTCTGGCCTGGAGCTAGCTTCACTATGGGGATGTTTGGGTAGAGCGGTTGGACATCTGGGCTATCCGACTTCATATCGCCAGAGTAGACAGTTATGGTCTCCTCCTTTGCCTCAGCTACTAGCTCAAGCCTAACGACCTTATCTGGCTCCTCCTCAACTATCCTTGGA
>DQYM01000128.1 GCA_011040545.1 Candidatus Bathyarchaeota archaeon
AGCTAGTGGAGCGCCTAAATCGGCTTCTCGGGCAGTATGGCCCAGGCGAACATCATGGTCAGGACGGCAGCAATTACTATGGCCGTGAAGCCAAGGGCGTAAGCGGAGAGGAACACGTAGAGGCAGGCGAAGAAGCCAGCGCTCAGCACAGCCGTTAGGAGGTAGGAACGCCAATCCCGCTCGTAGAAGACGTACTCCTCGCATAGGTGGTGGAATAGCTCCATCACAATTATCTCAAGGAAGACCACGTAGAGGGCTATGGCCTCTATGCTTAGGCCACCTGGCATTAGGACGACATTAGTTACCAGCCAGTAGGCTATTGCTGCTATTGCTGCGCCAAAGAAGCCAAAGGAAAGTGCTATCGTGAACCTATTCCTTATCTTGATTATAAGTGGGTAGAGGAGGGCCAAGTAGATGGTGCCAGCTATTATGCAGACCTCAAGGGGTACGTCATAGTACTCCCTGGCCAGGTATATGAGCCATAGGCCTAGGAGGGTTAGTATGAGCATGAGCCCTACCTGCGTTGCTGGCCTAAGCCTGTAGCCAGCCTCTATCTCGGCCATGACCTCTGGCATGAGCTCCTCGGACACGCTGGCCACCCCCTTACCTCACCGATGGGAGAGCTGCCCTAGCACGCCAGAGCATAAGCGTCCTTGCGTACCTCTTGCGCCAGCCGAGGGCACCAAGTTGGACGCTCCTTATCACGTAGAACAGCTCCCTTGGGAAGGGCATGTTCCTAAATGCTATGACCTTCTCCTCCTTCCCGACCCTGTAGCGTACTTTCACATCGCCAAGTGGGACGCTCCTGAAGTAGTTTATGAGCTTCTGGAGGAGCGAGACATCTAGATCTACATCTACTATGTGGCCCCTCCTTATACGGCCTGAGAGTTCATCTGCCAGGGAAATATCGTAGCTCACGCCACTTAGGGCACCTACTATCACCATGTAGCGCTCCCTCGCCCAACCCTTTATGATGTTATCAAGGAAGTCCACGAATATCATGCCCATGCCTATGAGGAAGAGCAGGAAGGGGATGAAGAGCTTATCAGATGGTAGTATGCCGATGACCCACTGGCTCAGCAGGGGCGTAGGCCAACCGATGGTGTAGCTTAGGTAAGCTAGGATGGAGAACACGAGGTCGGCTAGGAAGAGGCCGTAGACGCACAGTAGGTAGAGCCTAGGTAGGTAGGGGTTCTGGTAGGCCCCATATAGAATGTTGTCATCCTTGGTTATCCTTATGGCCCTTGCGTAGTCTGGCTCGGTTAGGAATACAAGTGGGTCCTTGAGCCTGTAGTTGCCACCACCAGTATGGGTTATGACGCCAGCCCTCTCAAGCCTCCTTAGAGCCCTCCTGATGCTGCCCTCATCTAGGCCAGTATCCTTAACTAGCTTGTTTATGTTGAACTTCCTCTCATCTAGGTAGTTCTCCACAATAGCATCTACGACCTTCTCTAGGGCTGGGTCCCTACGCCTAGACCTCCAGCCGATGGCAAAGCATATGGCAAAGCCAGCTACTATGGCTGCTACTAGCAATACCGTAAGGTCCATGTGCTCTCCCCATAGGGGCTCTAATGGGGAGCTTATTAAGCATGAGCTACCTAGCTCTCCCCTGAGAGGAGCTTGAGGAGCAGCTCCCTATACTTTGAGCTTACCTCGTAGAAGCCCATGAGGCGACCACCTACCCGCCTCCTCTCAACCCTGAAAAGTGGCTCCTTGCCTAGGTTGCCTATCCTCATGCTTATGCCAGCTATAAGGCCAGCGAGGTCCCTGCTGCCGAAGCTGGGATCAGCTAGGGCCTCCCTCAGCTCCCTCACTACCTCATCACGGGCAACACGCCCCTTCCTAGCTAGGAGCTCTAGGAAGGCCCTCTGGCCAGCCGTCCGCTCTGCTAGAAATGCCTCAAGCTCCTCCTCAGTCCAAGGGGCTGGAACCCGACCTCCCCCAGCCCTAGGACCTAGCATACCCGTGAAGTCCACGTACTTGGCTAGCAACTTTATGCTCTCTA
The DNA here is from genome assembly GCA_011040545.1 of Candidatus Bathyarchaeota archaeon. Taxonomy (GTDB): domain Archaea; phylum Thermoproteota; class Bathyarchaeia; order EX4484-135; family EX4484-135; genus EX4484-135. The sequence goes on from DQYM01000128.1 coordinate 2,006, forward strand.
CTATCCTTGCGAACTCACTAAGTGGTATCTCAGCCCTAAGGGGCCACTCAACACCACAGACAACTAGCCTAACTACCTTATCGCCCCTTATGGTAGGGCTAACCTCTACTTCACCCGATGCCATAGCGAGCTATTATAGGCCATCGTGCTATTAAGTGCTACGGTCGCACGGCCAAGTAGGTAGGCCGTGATAAGGAAATGCTTTTTACCCCTCAAGCCAAGCAGGCCAATGGGTGCCGAGGTAGCTCAGCCTGGTTAGAGCGCCGGACTCATAAGGCCAGGGTGCGCAAGCGCCCTGGGTGGGCTGGCTCATCCTGGGAGATCCGGAGGTCGCGGGTTCAAAGCCCGCCCTCGGCACCACTCATGCCACCTTGCCTATCAGCTCCCCGTGCTAAGTGGGAGGGCAAAACTTAAACTCCCAACTTGCTTTGGCCGTGCTGGTGGGAAGGTGCCCCTGGACTTCACGTTTACCGAGGAGCAGGAGATGCTCAGGCAGGCCATAAGGGAGTGGTGCTCCAAGAACCTAACGCTTGAGAAGGTACGTGAGATGGATACTAAGGGCGAGATACCACATGATGTGATAAAGGGCCTAGCTGACCTGAACTTGCTCGTGATGACGGCCCGTGAGGACGTAGGTGGCATGAACGCAGATTGGGTAACGACGGTGATAGCTGCTGAGGAGCTCGGCTATGCAGATATAAGCCTCGCCGTGCCCGTGTTCTTCCTCGTCCAGGCTGGCTGGGGCTTCGTAGTTGACCGCTATGCAAGTGAGGAGGTAAGGCAGGACTACGTGGCTAGGGCCATAAGGGGCGAGGGCTTCGTGGGCATAGCATCAACTGAGCCAGGTGGTGGATCTGATGTTGCTGCCATGAAGAGCAGGGCCGAGAGGAGGGGCGATAAGTGGATCCTGAATGGTGAGAAGACGTACATAAGTGGCACTGAGGAGGCAAAGGCCATGAACGGTGGCTACTTCACCATAGTTAGGACGGAGCCTGAGAAGGGCCATAGGGGCATGACGGCCTTCTTCCTGCCGATAAATGCCCCTGGCGTTGAGGTCGTAAAGCGATTTGAGGACCTAGGCCGTATGGCCATATCAACTGGTGGCTTCGTGATGAAGGACGTAGAGCTAACGGATGCCTACGTTATAGGTGAGGTAAACAAGGGCTTCTACCTAACGATGGAGGGATTTGACTGCGCTAGGCTACTCGTAGCAGCTACATGCGTGGGGGCAGCGAGGAGGGCTCTTGAGATAGGCATGGATTACATAAAGCAGCGCAAGGCCTTCGGTAGGCCAATAGGCAAGTTTGAGGGCATACAGTTTGAGCTCGCCGACCTCTGGACCGAGCTACAGGCCACCCGCTGGCTCGTCTACCGCACGGCATGGATGATGGATAAGAAGTACAAGGAGGGGGCGTTCTCGCCCCTTGAGGTCTGCCAGTGGGTTAGCATGTGCAAGCTAAAGGCACCTCAGCTAGCCTTCAGGATATTTGAGCGCACCATGATATGGCATGGTGCCTACGGCTACACGAAGGAGTGCCCACTTGAAATGGGCCTAAGGGGCGTGATGAGCTACTACATAGGCGCCGAGGGGGCGCAGAACATACAGCGCATCATAATAGCTAGGGAGCTACTGGGCAAGGAGTTCATACCGTACAGATAAGGGGCCAAGTAGGGCCAGGTAGGTCCAAGCTCTTTTTAGCTGCTAGCCCTGCCTACCTAGTTGTGGGAAGCCTTGCAAGAGGCACTACTCCATGGTGCTCCCCTAGCATCGCCATGCTTAGCAGAGCTACCTAGGGAAAGGTTATTATAAAAGCCAGCTCATACTGCTGAGCTATGCCCAGGCATCAAGTAGGCGTGCTCACGACATATGAGGAGCGAGTGCCAGAGCGCATAAGGAAGCTAGCTTACGACCTAGGCCGTAGGCTAGCGGAGGAGGGCTTCATTGTCATAACTGGCGGTAATGGTGGCCTAATGAAGGATGTAGCCAAGGGCGTAAGTGATGTTGGTGGCATAGTAATTGGCATACTATCACATGAGCTTGCCCGTGTGCCAGAAGGCCATCCCTACCACAACCCCTACCTAACCGTTAGGATCCTAGCTGAGATGAGCTATGAGGGCCGTAGCTCCATAGTAGTAGCCTCAAGCGATGTCGTTATCGTGCTAGCTGGTGGCTGTGGGACGTTGGTAGAAGTCGCTATGGCCTACAGCATGGGAAGGCCCATAGTAGTCCTTGAGGGCTCTGGCCTACTGGCCGATAGGCTAAGAAGGATGTTCCCAGATGGCTACCTAGATCACAGGCACATCGTTAAGCTGGAGTTCGTTAGGAGCGTTGATGAGGCCATAGCGGCTGTTAAGCGCATCTTAAGGCAAGGGGCTGGGCAGGGGTAAGGTAGGGATTTAATATCAGCCGTGCCCCTTAGCCCAGGGTGATAGCTTGGAGCGGGTGAAGACGGGCATACCAGGCATGGATGAGATACTAAGGGGTGGCATACCTGAGCGCAACGTCGTGCTGCTCTCAGGTGGCCCTGGCACTGGCAAGACCATATTCGGTGAGCAGTTCCTCTACTACGGGCTCACGCAGGGCGAGCCTGGCGTCCTAGTGGCCCTTGAGGAGCACCCAGCTCAGATAAAACGTGGGATGGCTCAGTTCGGCTGGGATGTAAAGCCCTACGAGGAGAATGGCCAGTTC
>DQYM01000156.1 GCA_011040545.1 Candidatus Bathyarchaeota archaeon
AAGTTAATTGCGAATGCCAGCGAGTGGGTGAGGCTGGCCAAGAGCAGGAAGGCCGAGGACGCCGCTAGGCTTAGGGAGCTGTTGAGCCTGAGGGATCGGGCGTAGAAGTAAAGGGAAGCGAGGAAAAAGACGGAGCCTAACAGGTTCTTCAGGAAGTCCCACGACAGCCTGATCACGTGGGGCGAGAAGGCCAGCGCCAGCGAGCCCAGGAGGGCTGGCCACCTCCCCCTCAGCTCTAGCTTGAGCAGGCAGTAGGATGGCAGCACTGTGCTCGCCGCCGCAAGGGCCGTGCCGAGCTTCACGGCCAGGATCCTATCGCCGAGAACGACCGAGAGGGCGTAAAAGTAGTAGAAGGCCAAGGGAGGATCGCCATACTTGAGCCAGCCCGTGCGCTCTATGGCCCTGACCTGCGTTAGGTAGTAGGGGCCATCTATGCCGTAGGGGAGCGGGTGCCTGAACAGGAATAGCACGTAGAACACGAGGGCAGAGGTAGCTGCAACGGCCATTAGGGCGATATCCATCTTGTCGAGTGCTCCCTGTCCGCCCTCCAAGGCCACTAGTCTGTGCCAGCCTCAGCTCTTAAGGGTTGGACCCTAACCTTTAATAAGCCCTCGCCTGCGGACATGGAGACAACGAGCACGAGGTGGTAGCGATGGCGTTAACTACATCCGCTAAGCCGAGGAAGCAGCGCAAGGCACTCTACACCATGCCCCACCACCTGAGGCACAAGCTCCTATCTGCCCCCCTCTCCAAGGAGCTAAGGGCTAAGTACGGCTTTAGATCCCTCCCAGTCCGTGTTGGCGATAGGGTAAGGGTGATGCGTGGCGATTTCAAGGGCATAGAGGGCAAGGTCATAAGGGTTGATAGGGAGAGGGGGCGTGTGTACATAGACACGGTAACTAGGCCAAAGGTAGATGGGACACCAGTTAATGTGCCAATCCACGCCTCAAAGGTAATGATAGTTGAGCTTGACCTAAGCGATAAGTGGCGTAAGAAGGTAATAGAACGTAAGATGAGGGCCAGGGAGGCCTTAAAGGGGCCTGGGGGTGAGGAAGGTGGGTCGTAAGGGGCCAAGTAGGCACTTGAAGCGCTACCCAGCTCCCTGGTTCTGGCCTATAAAGCGGAAGGAGTACACATGGACCGTTAGGCCGATGCCAGGGCCACACCCAGTAGAGCGGTGCATCCCCCTCCTGATAGTGATCCGTGATGTACTTGGCCTAGCTAAGACGGCAAGGGAGGCTAAGATAATAATAAAGCGTGGGTATGTAAAGGTAGATGGGGTAGTTAGGAAGGAGCCCAAGTTCCCAGTTGGGCTAATGGATGTGGTAACCATAGAGAAGCTAGGCCAGAGCTTCCGTGTCCTACCCACGCCAAAGGGCCTTAGGCTCCACCCAATTGATGGAGAGGAAGCTGGCTTTAAGCTCTGCAGGATTGAGGACAAGACAACCGTCAAGGGAGGCCACATCCAGCTAAACCTCCACGATGGCCGTAACGTCCTAATCCGTGTGGCTGACCCAACCAACCCAGCTGAGGACGTCTATCGGACGCTGGACACGCTCAAGCTCGGCTTACCTGGGCAGGAGCTCTTAGGCCACTTCAAGCTTGAGGAGGGGGCCTACGCCATAATAACCGATGGTAAGAACATGGGCCTACACGGGCGCATACTGGCCATAAGGGAGATAAGGGGCCTGAAGAGGAGGCGGTATGAGGTAGAGCTTGAAACGCCAGGTGGTGAGCACGTTAGGTCCATCCTAGATTACATCTTCGTCGTTGGGCCTGGTGAGCCAGTTATCTCCCTGCCAGAGGTGGGGTAAGTTGGGCGAGAGCCCCCTAGATCCAGAGCTTGAGGCCAAGATACTTGAGCGTTGGTCTAAGAACCCCATGCTCAAGCCCAGGATTGGGAAGGTAGTCGTGAACTGCTGCGTTGGCAAGTCAGGTGAGCCCCTTGAGAAGGCCATGAAGATAATAGAGGAGCTAACAGGCCAGAAGCCATGTATAAGGAGGGCTAAGAAGACGATAAGGCAATTTGGGATAAGGAAGAGGGAGCCGATTGCCTGCGTCGTAACGCTTAGGGGTCAGAAGGCTATTGAGTTCCTCAAGAAGGCTCTGGCAGCCGTAGATAATAAGGTGAAGGCCTCAAGCTTTGATGAAAATGGGAACTTCGCCTTCGGCATAAAGGAGCACATAGAGATGCCTGGCGTTAAGTACGTACCTGAGCTAGGCATAATAGGCATGGATGTATGCGTTGCCCTAGAGAGGCCTGGCTACCGTGTTAAGCGTAGGAGGCGCTGTCGGGCGAAGGTAGGCCGTAAGCACAGGCTGACCCGTGAGGAGGGCATGGTGTTCGCTAAGCACGAGCTAGGTGTTGAGATAATCTAGGCCCTAGGGCCTTGACTCGCTCCTCCTAGCCCTCTCAGGTGGCTCCCACCTAAATCGCCAGAGGCCTTCAGCGAAGTCCTCAACGGCTAGCTGGAGGGCACCCGCTAGCTTATCGCTTATCAACGGCTCATCTGCTAGGAGGGAGATAACAGCATCTGCTACTACCTCAGGGGAGCTAGCCCCCTCAGCTAGTACCTGGACGCCCATAGCTTCCCTCACGACCCAAACCCTAAGGGGGCCACCAGCTGTTTCAAACGTAGTTTCAATAGCATCTGGGCCAGGTGGCCAGAGGCCAAGCTGCCTTGCTACCCCCACGGGCAAGAGCAGCTGTGGCGTATCTGCCTCATAGCCACTATTTATGAGGGCCACTACCTCAATCTCCACCTGGCCCCTTCTCAGCCTCAGCCTTAACCTCACAGCCAAGTAGGGCACCCCTTGCGTCTATCCTGCCTACCCTCACTGGCCTCCTGGCCCTTATGCGACCTACCCTTGCGTACATGGGCTTCCACGCTAACATCGGATGCCCATTATAAAAGCTATCCCCTGGGGCTAGCTTTATAGGTGCCTGGCCCCCTGGGCGTGGGGTGGGCGAGGCATGGCCAAGCAGAAGAAGAAGGAGAGGAAGTTCGGCAAGGACACGGTTCGCTGCCGTAGGTGTGGCTCTTGTAATGCCGTCATAAGGCGTTATGGCCTATACCTATGCCGTCAATGCTTTAGGGAGGTCGCCCGCCAGCTAGGTTTTAGGAAGTATAACTAGGCCAAGTTGCTACATGCCCCCTCACATCATATTGCCCCACAGAGAGATTTAAGGGACTGTGCTAGGGCATCTTGGGGGAGCGAGAGGGCAGGTGGATGGAGCTACCTAGGCCTGAGCTTGCTGATGTAGCTAGGGAGTTCGCATCTAAGCACGTTGAGGAGGCCCGCTGGATTGGCCTCTTGGCCTTTGGGCCTAGGGCACTTAGCTACGGTAGCCCTAGCGATGAACTTGAGCTCCTCCTAGTGGCCCACGGGGTTGGCCCTAAGGTAAAGCACGTTCAAGGCCAGGTAGAGCAAGCCCCAGTATCACTTACAATTGTAGATGGGGGGATCTTCAAGAGCGATGTAAGGCGTGGCCTCCTCGGTGAGCTGCTTGCTGATAAGCTCCTCGTGCCCTATGTGCCTATCTTCGGGCGTAGCTACCTATTTGAACGTGAGGTTGAGCTCAAGGAGCGCCTAGTTAAGGAGCTAGTCCTTGACCTAGCTGCTAACTTCCAGGCCTTCTCACTTGAGATACTCTTAGACCCAAAGTACTTCCTCTACGAAACCATAAACAGGATGGGCCGTATAATGCCCCTCTCAGCCTTCATGTTCGCTAACGTGCTCGGCAGGCCATCTGATAGGCACCGCCATGAGCCCAGCATAATGCGTGGCTTTAACGAGGCCCTCAAGAGGCTAGTTGAAGCTGGCTGGGTAAAAGAGGAAGAAGGCCTAATTAGGCTTAGGGCTAGGGCGCTGAAGGCAACTAGAATGCGCTTCCTCAGCAGCCTTGCCTTAGGCATTGAGAAGCTCTTAAGGGGCCTTAGGAAGTACGCTACAAGGGCAGCTACAGGCCTGGTCAGGCCCTACGTACTTGAGAGGGAGGTATTCCTAAGGAGGTTTGGTGCTGGAGCACAATCTAACCCCCTGTGGGTCCTACCGAAGCCAGATGATTTCTTCTTCCTGAGGACGAAGCTCGGCTTAAGGCCCGCCCTCAAGGAAGTAGCCCTAGAGGAAGTAGCAAGCGCCATAGGGCCAGTAGGAGGAAAGGATGACGTAATCATATCGGAGGTCGGGGGCTCCCTCAACTTAGTGTGCTTAGTTACGGTGCGTGGTGAGCTAGGCTCCGTTAAGCTCATCGTAAAGAAGTTCAGGAGCTGGGATAACCTTAAGTGGCTTTCCCTTCGCCTCTGGGTCCTTGGGGCCAAGAAGTTCACAATATCTGGTCGTGAGAGGCTTAGGCGTGAGTACACCATGTGTAGGCTGCTCAACGAGCTTGGCTTCAGGGTCCCAGAGATCTACCATGTAGACCTCAAGAATAACACCCTAGTAGAGGAGTTCATAGATGGAGTTGCCCTATCCGAGCTGATAAAGGCCTTCCTCTTTGGTGAAGCAGGTGGGGAGGGCGTTTTAGAGCCAGTTAGGAGGGCTGGCCGTGTGCTAGCAAGCGTCCATAGGGCTGGCATAGCGGTTGGGGATTGCAAGCCAGAGAACTTCATAGTTGAGCCAAGCGGTAGGATAGCCCTGATAGACCTAGAGCAAGCGTCAAGGGGAGGCGATTACTCATGGGATGTAGC
>DQYM01000015.1 GCA_011040545.1 Candidatus Bathyarchaeota archaeon
ACGAGGACCTTCTTAGCACCAGCCTTTAGGTGCTTCTCGGCCTTCTCACGCTCCCTGAATATGCCAGTGCACTCAGCTACTACGTACACATCCATGTCCTTCCAGGGGAGCTTCTCTGGATCTGGCTCACTTAGGACCTGGATCTCATAGCCCTTTACCTTCAGCACGTTGTCCTCTACTTTTACCTCCCAGGGCAGCTTCCCGAAGTTCGTATCGTACTGGAGTAGGTGGGCAAGAGATTGTGGTGGTGCTAGGTCGTTGATGGCCACGAAGTTCACATCAATATCGTGCTCAAGGGCAGCCCTGAACAGCAGCCTACCGATACGCCCGAAGCCATTTATGGCTACTTTAGCTGCCATATCCTCCCCTCCCATGCCACCAGCTCCCTATGCGATATAAGAGTTGTGCTGCCCCTTTGGGCCCCAGGCGATCGCTAGAACCAATATCTCCCTGCGCCAGCTGGCATAGCGGTTTTTAACTATCACGAGGAATGAGATGGCGGTGGGCGAGATTGGCCGTTGTCATCCCTCAGCAGAAGACTGAGAAGCCTGGGGCTGGCGTCTTGTTGGCGGCCTGGATCGTAGGCTTGATATTCTTCATCCCCTTGTCCCTCCTCTACCTCATAATCCCGTTGATAGGCTGGGGCCTCCTGGCCATAGGTCTCGTGAGCCTAGTGCTGACGTTCTCAGCCTGGGATAAGGCCAAGAAGGGCGAGTCGGCTAGCTCTGAGGGCGTGGTAGGTGGCATTTTGATGTTGCTATCCGTGAACGTGATTGCTGGCATCTTGGCGATAATAGGAGGGGCCATGTCGGGTTAGGTGCCCATGGCCGCTTACACGGAGGGGCCAGCCGTCAAGCCTTAAATATCCGAATTTCTAGCACGTGGAGGTGGATGGAGGCTTGCTCCAGATAGTAAGCGTGGAGCCAGTCTACGACCAGTACGGGCATCTGGTGGCCATGAAGGTCAAGGTGAAGAACGCAGGCGAGAGGCCGATAAAAGCGACCTTGGTAGCTCACGTCTCCAGGGTGGTGAGCAGGGGCAGGTTCAGCAGCAAGGAGGAACATGGCTCAAGCGAGCCCGTCTCGCTCGATCTGCCCCCTGGCGGTGAGCACGACATAGAAATGATCGTCCACCCAGCCATATCCGTGAGCAAGGAGTTCGCCATATCCGTTAGTGGCAGGGTTACCGAGGTAGCTACCGCCTGAGCGCCTTAAGTGCGATCGGGGCGAGCAGGCTTTATTAAGGAGTTCGGCCTCCAGCCTGGGCACGGAGGGTGGGCGATGGCTTACCGTTACATGGCGGAGGCCTGGAGGAAGCCGTACAGCGATGAGCTCTACGGCGCCAGCGTAGCTGAGATAATGCGCCAGAGGCTCATCAGGTGGCGTAAGGAGCCTGCTGTGGTGCGTGTGGAGAAGCCAACTAGGATTGATAGGGCCAGGAGGCTTGGCTACAAGGCTAAGCAGGGCTTCGTGGTCGTTAGGGTCCGTGTTAGGCGTGGTGGCTTAAGCAAGCCAAGGCCGAGGGCTGGCCGTAGGCCGAAGAGGATGGGCGTTCGTAAGTACAAGCACGCAAAGAGCCTCCAGCTCATAGCTGAGGAGCGTGCTGCCCGTAAGTTCCCGAACCTAGAGGTCCTAGGCTCCTACTGGGTCTGGGAGGATGGTCGCTACAAGTGGTTTGAGGTCATAATGGTAGATCCACACCACCCAGCTATCAAGAGCGATCCAGAGATAAACTGGATATGCCACCCAAGCCAGAGGAAGCGTGTATTCAGGGGCAAGACTACTGCTGGTCGTAGGATGAGGGGCCTGCTCCACAAGGGCAAGGGAGCTGAGAAGCTAAGGCCTAGCAAGAGGGCAGCTTGGCTTAGGAAGCTGAGGAAGAAGGCGAAAAAGAAGGGGATAACTAGGGTAGCTAAGCACCTAATTTAAGCTAGATTACAATATGAATACTAGTGCTGCGAGAACACAACCATACATGCCCTGTGGGACCTTCATGACCTCAAGCCTTTTCCTAACCCCCATGAGCTTTATCTGCCTTGCATCAGCCATCTCCTTTATCCTCGCATCAAGGGCTAGCTGAAGCGCCCTCCTATCATAGTGGCCATATACCTCTGCTACCAAGCCCAGCCTATGCTCCTTCTCCCAGCCCCAGGCGAGGCCAGCCCCTATGGTCTCCCCCGACTTCCCAATGGCCTTAGCCATTATCACTGGCGTTATAGTCCCAGCCTCAAGCTTCTTCCAACGCCTCTCCCTGCACTTAGATGGGATGATGGAGGATACTGGTAGCAAATTGCAATCAGCTATGCCTGCCTCCCTTAATGCATTATCAAATGCATTCATTGGTGATGTAGGGCTTATCCCCCTACCGCTCGTTAGGAAGAACTCCCTAGGTAAAAGAGGGCCTAGCCTTGCCCTTCTCATATCCCCCGCCCCTGCCAGGGCTCTCACTAAGCTAGCTAAAAAGGCTAACGGGAAGCTACTCATTATTAAGGCACAACCCTAGGTAGGTGATATGTCCCTGAAGGCTTCAGCAAGTGGGTGGCCCTTGCAGTGGAGCCAGAACTCCTTGTAGTACCCAAATGGTGATCTAATCACGCTTAGGCCCATTGTCCTGAGGCCTTCAGCTAGATCCCTAAGGGCCTTTAGAGCGACCTCTGGCCTAGCTAAGCTCGTTGATAAATGAGCATATGGGTACAGGACTACCGTGTTGCATTTAACTCGCCCTGCGAACTCAGCTACGGCATCTGCTGCCCTAGCTACTACACCGCTTAGATCTTGGCCATCGCCTTCCTCAACTGCCACGAAGGCCACTACTACGTCTTCTAGCTCTGCTTCCTCTGGCTCAGGCTCATCCCTCACCCTTAAGCCCCTAGCAGCCTCCCTCACACGCCACCTGAACTCACTAGCATGTATTAGCAGTAGCTTCACGGCCCTCCCCCTGGCCCCTGGGGATGGGGAAGGCTATTAACTACTGCCCCCTGCCCACCATTGAGGTGGCTTAATTGCCTGGCCCAGCTAAGACGGCCATAGCTTACCATGAGAAGTACGCTCAGTACGACCTCGGCCCTGGCCACCCATTTAGGGGCGATAGGTTCCCAAGGACCTGGGAGCTCCTAAGGGAGCGGGGCCTCCTTGACCAGCCCTGGCTCAAGGTCATTAAGCCTGAGCCAGCCAGCAGGGAGGACCTACTGCTGGTCCACGATGGACGCTACGTAGATCTGATATTCCGCCTCTCAGAGCAGTCTAGGCCCTACGATTGGGAGACGCCTTGCTCACCAGATATACTTGAGGCCCTTCTGCTCATAATCGGTGGCGACCTAGCAGTAGGCGATGCCGTGCTAGCTGGTGATGTGGAGAAGGGCATAGGCTTGGGGGGAGGCTACCACCACGCTGGCCGTGATTACGGTGGTGGCTTCTGCTTGTTCAACGATGTAGCCATACTAGTTGAGCACCTAAGGCGTAGGCATGGCCTAGAGCGGATAATGATAGTTGATCACGATGTCCACGCTGGTAATGGCACGAGCGATATATTCTACTCTGACCCAGGCGTGCTATTCATATCCATCCACCAGGACCCAAGGACCATATACCCTGGCACGGGCTTCATACACCAGATCGGCTCTGGGCCTGGGAGGGGCTACAACATCAACATACCGCTGCCACCTGGCACTGGGGATGAAAGCTACATGAAGGTGCTTGAGGAGGTCGTGGCACCGCTAGCTAGGGAGTTCAAGCCACAGTTCATAATATCAAATGGTGGCTCGGACCCACACTTCATGGACATGCTTGGCAGCCTGATGATAACTGCTAAGGGCTTCCATTCCATAACGAGCTTCATAACAAGCCTAGCCGATGAGCTCTGTGGTGGTCGCTACGTGCTCCTCATAGGAAGCGGTTACAACCCAAGCGTCCTACCCCTATCCTGGCTTGCCCTTATGATGGGGGCCATGAGGCTACCGCCAGAGGGGCTAGAGGAGCCAAGGAGCCCACCTGAGGAGCCAAGTCGCATCAGGAAGGAAGTGGAGAAGGTGATAAAGGAGCTAAAGGAAACCCTAAGCCCGTACTGGGATTGCTTCAAGAGCTAGGTGGCCTCTTAAGGCCCTTTGCTACTGCAACTGGCCCAAGGATGCAGAATGCCCCTGCCAGCAGGGCCCATAGCTCAAGCATCAGTATGCAGCACCCAATGGTTATCGCTAGTATGGCCGATGAAACCACGTATAGAATTGGCTTGCCTGCGAACATGGCCTCTGAGAGCAGGATGCCAGATAGGAGGAAGGCAACCGTTAGGATGGAGGCCACTGGGTTGCTTAGTGATGCATAGCCACCTAGGAAGAGGCCAGCCCCTATGAGGAGGCCACCGACCACTAGGAAGATGGGCTCGTACTCACCTGCCTGCCCTCGCCCCAGCTCCATCACCACTGTGGCTTTCACGCAGCCTTTTATGCTTAAGTGGCCCTCAAGGGGGCGTGAAGTCAGTAGTGTATTTCACGGACATAAGGGCCAGGAGGGTTGAGGAGGCCTCCGTGAAGAAGCTATCAAGGCTCCTAGATGCCCTAGATCTAGGGGACCTCATCGGCAGTGGCGATCTAGTGGCCATAAAGGTGCACCTTGGAACGCCAGGGAACCAAAGGCACATAAGGCCACACCACATAAGGGTCGTGGTTGAGAAGGTAAGGGAGCTAGGAGGCAG
>DQYM01000131.1 GCA_011040545.1 Candidatus Bathyarchaeota archaeon
ATTTAAGGTGAGGACGGAAATAACATGCCCCTCCTGTGGCTTAAAGGAAACACGCCCATTTGAGAAGGGCGATTATATATTCAAGCCTGCTGAGGAGTGCCCAAGGTGCGGTAAGGAACGCTACATATCGTCTATATTCAGGGAGGAAGAAGCTGAGAAGCCTAAGGCCCCCCAGGAAGAGTTGTGATTATGCACTTATCCTCAAGCACGACTACCGTATGCTCAAATTGGGCTACTGGGCACCTAGACCTCTCTATGAATACTGGGTAGGACATCACGGCCCCCTTATCTAGGAGCTCCCGCCAGGCCTGCTCGTACTTGGATCTTGGGAGCAGTCGCCAGAGCCACCTCTCAGCAAAGGGAAGCGTTTTAAACTCATTGTATATGGCTCTCAGCAACTCGCTAGCCCGCTTACCTTTCCCCTTCACAGTTGGCCTTACAAGCCTAAATATAGTGCTAACTGGAGCTTCAATTACGACCCCATCCCCCCAGGGCTCTGTAACGAATGGCTCAATAGCATAAGCACGACCTGGCCTCAGCTTCTTCAAGCTAATCGTGCTTACGTTCGGTATGGCCGTGCCAGCATGTATGGTATACCTATCTAGGTCGTGGCCAGTTAGGTTTGAAATGGGCTTGCAGCCATAGGCCCTTATGGTCCTCTCTATTATGGATGATACATGCGATATCCTAATGCCAGGCCTCATCTCCCTGAGGGCAGCCTCAAGGGCTGCTCTAGAGGCCCTAGCAAGCCTCTCCTTAGCTGGATCTAGGCAGATGGTGGTGGCCGTATCCGCTATGTAGCCATCTACATGGACCCCCAAATCTACCTTCACTATGGCACCAGGCGGGATCGTGGCCTCATCCCCAGGGGGAGATGTGTAGTGAGCAGCAACCTCATTCACGGACACATTGCATGGGAATGCTGGCCTGCCCCCAAGGGACCTTATGCGCCCTTCAACCCACTCGCATATGTCTATGAGCTTCTTTCCCTCATCTACTACATCTGGAACTGCCTCCCTAACCTCAGCAGCGATCTCGCCTGCCTTCAGGTACTTGTCTAGCTCCTCCAACGCAAGCACCTCAGCGACTTACTGCCAGGTCCTTTAAATAGCTGCTCAGCTCTAGCTCAAGCCCCCATTAGCTCATTGAGGAAGCGTAGCCTACGTAGCATTACCTCATCCCATGAGCCTGAGTCCTGCATGCGCTTTAGGTGGGCTAGGGCCACGAGGGCAAAGGCCCTCCTAGCCTCCTGGATGTACGAGCTGGCCCTCTCTGGGTCCGCATAGGGGAATATCATCCTTAAGCATATTGGTATGGAGTATATGTTGAAGAAGGCAGTTGTAGCAGCTAGGGAAGCAGCTACATTGTAATCAGCCATCTTACCTGGCTTCCTAGAGGCAAGCTCCCTAATGGCCTCAGGGCCACCTAGGAAGGTGCTTGCTGCCTCTAGGACGGTATTCCAGGTAAGACCAGCCTCGTTGAGCATCTGCTCTATGCTAGATACAAAGTCAAGCCACATGTTGAAGGCCTCTCTAGCACGCTTAAGAATCTTCTTAGAGAGCATTACCGCTGTCCTTGGGAAGGCCTGCGTAAAGCGAACCATAAGGAACTCCTCTATATCTCGCTCGGGTACGTGCTCCTCCGTCCTCATGCGCTCCCTCATGCCCTCGCTTAGCCTAGGCCTCGTAGCTGCGTGTGTTTCTGCATGTGAGGACACTATTGAGTAAAGCTCATCAAAGGCCTTTGCCATTTCAGTAGCAAGTACCCTCCTACTCATGAACTTCTATCCCTTCCTCCGCCGTATTGGAAAAGTTGCCTCCACTTTATAAGCCTTGCTAACGTGGTTGAGCGGGGCGGTAGAATTGGCTAGAGCCCTCTGGTTAGGCCATGCTGCTTTCCTTATTGAGCTAGGCGGCACTAAGTTGCTCATAGATCCATGGATAACTGGCAACCCATCTTGTCCACTTACACTTGATGAGCTTAGGGATGTGGATGCCATCGCCATCGTTTGTGTTAGCCACGACCACGCCGACCACCTAGGCGATGCCTTTGAGATCTGCCGTAGGCAGGGGGCTAAGCTAGTATGCGTTTACGAGGTAGGCGTTAAGGCCCAGGAGGCAGGCGTTAAGGCTGATAACGTATGCGGCATGAACGTAGGGGGGACCGTTGAGCTAGGTGGCCTGAAGATAACGCTCGTCCCAGCTATTCACTCATGTTCCTCTGGCGTCCCCGTTGGCTTCGTGATAAGGGGCGAGGGCAAGGCAGTATACCACGCTGGAGATACAGCCCTCTTCGGTGATATGGCCTTGATAAAGAAGCTCTACGGCCCAATAGACCTAGCCCTCCTGCCGATAGGTGGCTACTACACGATGGGGCCTGTTGAGGCAGCTGAAGCAGTATGCCTCCTAGAGCCAAGGGCCGTAGTGCCGATGCACTACGCTACCTTCCCAGTGCTAGTCCAGAGCGCTGATGAATTCGTAAGGCTAGTTCAGGAGAAGCACCCAGAAACAAAGGTCGTAGTGCTGAGGCCTGGCCAATCCTATGAGTTCTAGTCGCCTTTTTCCCATGTAAATTATCAGGCATGGCTAATGCTTGATAATTAAAATGATGGCCCCCACCTTAGTGGATGAAGGGTCTTAACGCTTCGTTCAGCAAGTATAAACGCCCTCTAGCCCAGGACCTTGGGGTGGTCGGATGAGCAGGGGCTCCCTAGCCATAATCATAGCTATAGCCCTCGTGGTAGCTGGCGTGCTAGGCTTCCTCACATGGATGTGGCTAGCTCAGCCAGGTGAGCAGCCAGGAGGGCAGGAAGCCCTATGGCCAATAACAGAAGAGCCAAATACGTACATCACTAAGCAGCCCACCGTAGATGACCTCGTGCCCATCGGCATTACCTACGAGCTGACCTCAAGTGGCCTACTAACCTATACGCCCGATCCTAAGTGGAAGCAATCCTGCTTCATACTGGTGGCCGTTGGCTGGACGGAGGATGGCCAGCACATGCTCTTCTACCAAGGTCGCCTGCCGTTCACGGGCGAGGGCTCCTTCAGGCCTAGGATATGCATAGATGGTGAGTACCTGACGACTGTGCCAACCTTCAGTGGTGGCATGTATTACAGGCCCGATGGAGTGCCTGAGGTCGGCCTGCCCTACCCAACCGTCTACGTAAGAGGCCAGGGTGGCTATACTGAGGGCATATCCTATGACGAGGAAGGGCGAAGGTGGATACACGTAATAAGGCCACCTGCTGGGACACCGAAGGGAGAGGGCCTAGAGCTTTACTTCGTGGGCCAGGCCTTGGGCGTGCCATTCTGGATGGGGCCTATGGAAGGGCCATACATAGTCCACGGGGCCTACAGCAGGGTCAAGGACATAGATATCTGGGGTGGCTTCTGGGTATCAGGCACGTTTGAGGCCGACCTAACCGTGCCAGGCGGGGGCAGCTACACATTCAGGGGCCACTTCCTATTTGATAGGGCAGCTCACCGCATCTACTATGGCCAGTCGGTATCTGAAACAGGCCCAATAAGGGGCCTAACGGGCGGCGTGCTGGCGTTCTCATGCATGGTCATATTTCACGATGAGTTCTACATAATGATATCACATAGCGATAACCCAACGCCAGCGGACTTCCCGAAGTTCCAGCATCAGGGCAGGATAAACTTCCCAGGCCAGGGGCTAAGCTTCACCTTCAATGGCTTCACGCTTGAGAGCTTTGGCAACCCACTCCAGCCAGATGGCTTCAGGCTCTACGGCCCATTTGAGGATGGCTACGTGGATCTAGAGGGCCAGGTAGTAGCGTACTGGCCACCTAAGGGCTGGCACGTGAACACGGGCACCTGGTGGGACCCAGGGGCCAAGCACACCTGGGGCAGGGCGCTCATAAACTGGACGGGCACGGTGAGCCTCGGAGATGAGGTCATAGAGGTCTCAGGGGCCATGGGCGTGGGCGAGTTCACGAGGTGCGTGAGCTCAAGCTCCCAGGCCGAGGCCAGCCTGACCTCAGCGCTCGCAAGCACATCAGGGCTGCTCGTCAAGGCCCAAGCTGTGGTGGAGGGCGTACTAGAGCTGGCCAATGCAGGGCGAGTTGCTCTTCCCAAGCCCTGAGAAGACCACGTCTTTTTATGTCGTTTAATCAAGTCAAGCCATACTCTGCCAAGCCTAACCGAACCACGGCTTGCCATGCCTTACCATGCCACGGATGGTGGGCCGGCCCGGATTTGAACCGGGGACCTCCTCCGCGTGAGGGAGGCGTCCTACCAGGCTAGACCACCGGCCCCATTAGGGCAGGCCATCGGCGTGTGTAATAAGCCTATCGCATGGCCCTATGGCCGAACCTAGCTAGGTAGTCCTCTGGGCTTGGGAAGAGGCGCTCAACCATCTCCATGGCCTTGGCACCTGCTGTGGCCTTCTGCAGGGCAGCTACATCCCTTAGCGAGCTGAACTCCTCCACACGCCCATCGGGCCTGACACGCCTAACCCTTATGCAGCCTTCAACCATGCAGTTCGCCACGCAGGCAGTACAGTAGATGCAGAGCTCCTCCTGGACTATCAGGCGCCCCTCCCGCCAGAATATGGCGCTGGTGGGGCAGGCCTTAACGCATAGGTCGCACTGGGGGCCATAGCACTTCCCTATATC